>CBDTVQ010000363.1:0-2508 GCA_965364045.1 uncultured Tessaracoccus sp.
CCTTGACTGGGGCGGGTCCCTGGTCCGGCCCGAGGCCACCGGCTACGGCACCGTCGTCTTCGCCAACGAGATGCTGAAGACCAGGGGCGAGAGCTTCGATGGCAAGACGGTCACAGTGTCGGGCTCAGGCAACGTGGCGATCTACGCCATCGCCAAGGTGCACCAACTCGGCGGCAAGGTGATCGGGTTCTCCGATTCCAGCGGCTACGTGGTGGACGAGGACGGAGTTGACCTGGATCTGCTCAAGCAGGTCAAGGAGGTTGAGCGAGGACGTGTGGCGGACTACGCCGCACGCCGCCAGAACGCCCACGTTTCCACCGATGGTTGCATCTGGGATGTGCCGGTTGACGTGGCGCTGCCGTGCGCGACGCAGAACGAGCTCGACGGGGTTCAGGCCACGAGGCTCGTGAAGAACGGCGTGAAGGTGGTGGCCGAGGGCGCCAACATGCCCACCACCCCGGAGGGAACTGCGATCTTCCAGCGGGCTGGCGTGCTTTTTGCACCCGGCAAGGCGGCCAACGCCGGTGGCGTTGCCACGTCGGGGCTGGAGATGCAGCAGAACGCCATGCGCGATTCCTGGAGCTTCGAGCACACCGAGAACCGTCTCACCGAGATCATGGTCAACATCCACGACATGTGTGCAGAGACGGCCGAGAACTACGGGTGCCCCGGTGACTATGTGGCCGGTGCGAACATCACAGGCTTCATCAAGGTGGCCAATGCGATGACCGCGTTCGGGCTCGTCTGAGTAGAAGTGTTTCGGAGAAGGGTCGGGCGGTTGCCCGGCCCTTTTCTGCTGCCCCCAAGGAGTGCGAGCCCGATGCTCCGGCCTCGATCCCGGGATTGGCGCCCATCCCCGTGACGTGTCCCTGTTGCACCGTCTGAGGACGCAGACGTGTTGTGTGGCGTGGGAGACTTGACCGGTGCGCACAGTAATTTTGTTGGGGAGCACCGGCTCCATCGGTACCCAGACCCTTGATGTCATCAGCAGCCGCCCTGATGCATTCGATGTCCTTGGGCTCGCGGCCTCCGGTTCGCACACCCAACTGCTGGCCCAGCAGATCGCTGATTTTCGTCCGAAAGTGGTCGCGCTGGCCAAGGCGTCTGCTGCCCGGGATCTGATGCAGGCGCTCTATGCCGAGGCCGATGGGCGTGGCTGGAGTCTGGGGGAGACCGAGTTGCCCAAACTGCTACTGGGACCCAATGCGGCCACAGAGTTGGCAGCCATGCAGGCCGACGTCGTCGTCAATGCAGTGACGGGCGCCGCTGGGCTTCGCCCCACACTTGCCTGCCTCGCAGCGGGCACCACTCTGGCCCTGGCGAACAAGGAATCGCTGGTGATTGGCGGGCGACTCGTGACGGGGGCCGCCGCCGAAGGTCAGCTCGTTGCCGTCGACTCCGAGCACTCTGCCTTCGCGCAGGCGCTGCGCGGTGGACGGGCCGATGAGGTTCGCCGCCTCATCCTGACGGCTTCGGGGGGCCCGTTCCGTGGTCGAACCACCGAGGAACTCGCCGATGTCACCCCTGAGGAGGCCATGGCGCACCCCACGTGGAACATGGGCCGCGTCATCACCATCAACTCCGCGACGCTTGTGAACAAGGGCCTGGAACTCCTGGAGGCGGGCCTCCTGTACAACGTGGCGCTCGACGACATCACCGTGGTGGTGCACCCGCAATCGGTGGTCCATTCCATGGTCGAGTTCGTGGACGGCTCCACGCTGGCCCAGGTCTCGCCCCCGGACATGCGGTTGCCCATTGGGCTCGCGCTGACGTGGCCGGACCGGCTGCCCGCGGCCGCTGCGCCCTGCGACTGGAGCCGGGCAGCCACGTGGACATTCGAACCCCTGGACGACGACACCTTCCCAGCCGTCCGGCTCGCCCGTCGGGCGGGGCAGGCAGCCGGGACCGCTCCGGCCGTCTTCAACGCAGCCAACGAGGCCTGCGTCGATGCCTTCAGCGAAGGTCGGCTGTCCTTCACCAGCATCGTCGCCACCATCGAGGCGTGCCTCGACGAACACCTGGCAGACGGCCACGTGGGTGACGACGAGATGGATGTTGACGCCGTACTGGCCGCCGATGCCTGGGGCAGACGGCGCGCAGCCGAGCTCGTGGAGACTCGCGCATGACAATGGTCGTCGGAGTGTTCTTCGCGATTCTCTTCTTCGTCCTGATCATGGCCTCGATTGCCCTCCACGAGGTGGGACACCTGATCCCTGCAAAGATCTTCGGGGTGCGGGTGCCGAAGTACTTCGTCGGCTTCGGACGCACGCTGTGGTCCCGGAAGTTCGGTGAGACCGAGTACGGCGTGAAGGCGATCCCGCTCGGTGGCTTTGTGCAACTGCTGGGCATGTACCCTCCCGCCCGTCCCGGTACCAGGAGCTGGATTGGCCGGGTCGCAGATGATGCGCGCCTCGCCGAGTACGACGAGATCAAGCCTTCTGATGACGGGCGACTCTTCTACCAGAAGCCCGTCTGGCAGCGCATCGTCGTGATGCTGGGTGGCATCTC
>CBDTVQ010000364.1:0-2484 GCA_965364045.1 uncultured Tessaracoccus sp.
CGCCCAACTCCTGCAGCTCTACACCGGTTTCATCTATGAGGGTCCCGCGCTCGTACGCGGTATCCACGACATCGGGCGTTGACGTCACACGCTGACAGGACTCCATCACGACATGACAGGGATCAATCCAATGGCTTATGCAGACCGTCTGAGCGCCATCACCTCGGCACGGGGAAACCTGTGCGTCGGCATCGATCCCATGCCTTCGGTGCTCGCCGCCTGGGGCCTGGACACATCCGTGACGGGGCTCGAAGCCTGCGCCCGGGGAATCGTCGAGGAACTTGGCACAGAAGTTGCCGTGTTCAAACCGCAGTCCGCCTTCTTCGAGGCTTTCGGCTCAGCCGGTGTCGCGGTGTTGGAGCGCGTACTTGATGACATTCGACAAGCCGGTGCCCTGTCGGTGCTGGACGTCAAACGTGGCGACATCGGCAGTTCCATGACCGGCTATGCCACGGCATACCTTGACGATGCCTCACCCCTGCGCGCCGACGCCATCACACTGAGCCCCTACCTCGGTGTGGGGTCACTGACGCCAGCCATCGACAAGGCCGTTGCGGCCGGGCGTGGCATTTACGTGTTGGCGCGCACCTCCAATCCGGAGGGAGAAGCAATCCAGACGGCCTCTTTGGGGGGAGCGAGTGTGGCACAGCATGTGGTGGACGTGATCACGTCAAAGAACCCGGGTTGGCACCACGCAGTCGGGGTTGTCATCGGGGCGACCCACGCGGACGTGAACTGTGACATTGCACACTTCAACGGCTCCATCCTCGTCCCGGGCATCGGAGCGCAGGGCGGCACAATGGAGGGAGTGCGCCGGGCATTCGGCGTAGCCAGCGCTCACATCCTGCCCAGTGTGAGCCGCGATGTCATCGGTGGGGGTCGCGAGGCACTCCGGTCTCGCGCGAAACATTTCTTGACACAGGTGAACAGCGTAGACTGATGTAGCCGCTCACCCCCGGGGGTAGCTATCATGACCGAGCGCCATTCGGTTGATTGGTGTTCAACCGACGCCCGGGTGGGCGGAAGGACGGTGGCCTCATGGCCATTCCGCAATTGAGCAAGGAACAGTTGGAAGCAGCCCGCGCTGCTGCAACCGAGGCAAGGCGAGCACGTGCGGAACTCAAGACGCAGATCAAGTCGGGTCAGCTGTCGCTTCACGAGGCTCTCAACAAGGCCACGAGTGATGACACCCTCTCGCGTGTCAAGGTCGTGGATCTGTTGCGCTCTCTTCCCCGGGTCGGCGTCACGCGATCCGCAGAAATCATGGAAAGCCTCGACATCGCCGCGAACCGCCGGATCCGTGGTCTCGGTCGTCACCAGGTGGAGCGCCTGAAGGCAATGTTTTCCTGACCTGTGCGGCGTTCTTCTAAGCTGGGCGACGTGCCAGACAAACAACCCGGAGTTTGGGTGATTTCAGGTCCCAGCGGAGTGGGCAAGGGAACGGTGTGCGCCCAGTTGCGCGAGCAGCGTCCCGATGTTCTGTATTCCGTGTCGATGACCACCCGGGATCCTCGCCCAGGCGAGGTGGACGGGGTGAGCTACCACTTCGTGAGTGCTGAACACTTCGACGATCTCGCCGCGCGTGGGCTCCTCCTTGAACATGCCGTCGTCCACGGTACGCACTCCTACGGCACGCCTCGTCCTCCCGTGGACAGAGCACTGGCGCAGGGTCGGTCCGTGGTTCTGGAGATCGACATGCAGGGCGCTCGTCAGGTGAAACGAAACATGCCCGAGGCGCAGCTGGTGTTCCTCAGCCCACCGTCCTGGGAAGAACTCACACGGCGGCTGATTGGCCGTGGCACCGAGGACGAGCCGGCACTGAAGCGTCGGCTGGAGACCGCCAGAACTGAATTGGCGGCCAGCCACAAGGCGGATTTCTGCATCGTGAACGACGTGGTCGAGGACACCGTCGCCACTTTGATAGGCTTGATGCGCTTGTGATCACAGGCCCCCGCACTGAAAAGCAAAGGTGAATCTTGAGCATCAATCCCGAAGGCATCACGAACCCTCCCATCGATGACCTCCTCGAGTCCATCGATTCGAAGTACCGACTGGTGATCTTCGCCGCCAAGCGCGCCCGTCAGATCAACGCCTACTACTCGCAGCTCGGAGAAGGGCTGCTGGAGAACGTGGGCCCGCTGGTCTCGGCAGCTCCCCAGGAGAAGCCGCTGTCCATCGCCCTGCGCGAACTCAAGGAAGGCCTGCTGCAGTACACGCAGATCGATCCGCTGGCCGAAGAGGAGCAGCGCACCGCGGAGGCAGACCCTGCCTTCAACTTCGTTGATCCCTTCGCAGGCACCGGCCCCGTTTCCTGAGATGGGCCGATTGTTCACGTCGGAATCGGTGACCGAAGGCCACCCGGACAAGATCGCCGATTCCATCTCGGACGCCATCCTCGACGCCCTGCTCACGCAGGACGCCGCCTCACGTGTTGCCGTGGAGACACTTGTCACCACGGGACTGGTGGTCGTGGCCGGAGAGGTC
>CBDTVQ010000365.1:0-2479 GCA_965364045.1 uncultured Tessaracoccus sp.
GCTGGTCTCACGCTCGGGAGTGCCGACGGCGCCACGAAAGTACTTGGTGGTGACGATGGTGGAGGCGTTGACGCTCCAGGATGTGGGGAACTCCACAGCCTTCTGCTCGAAAACCACATCGCCAGTCCTCCAGTTCGTCTGGACGACGTCGCGGGTGTCCCACTCCACCTCGTCGTAGGGGTGCACACCCTCCTTCGTGAACACTCGCCCGATGGTGAGGCCACGGTTGCCCTTGTCACCATTGGTCTTGTTGTTGCGGCGTGTGGACGGGTCTGCGGTCGTCGTCATTGCATTTACCTCACTGGTCATTTTCGTCTGTGAATGTCGTGTTTGCTGTGGGTGGTGTGAGCGGCTTCAGCCGATCAACGGTTCCTGATTGGTGCGCCTCCGCGGTCTTCGGGTGGAGCCCTGTTCAGGACCATCCTCCGAATCGGCGGGTGGTGGCCGAAGCTTCATGCGGTCGATCTCATCGCTGAAATCTTCCAGGGAGTCGAACTTTTCGTACACGCTGGCGAAACGCAGGTACGCGACCGGATCAAGGTCGGCCAGCGGTCCGAGGATCGCGAGACCCACGTCACCCGCCGGGATCTGTGCCAGGCCGCTGGCGCGCAGCGCGTCTTCAACCTGTTGCCCAAGAGCGGCGAGCTGAAAGTCGGTGACCGGACGCCCCTGGCATGCCTTGCTGACACCTTTGATCACCTTGTCCCGATCGAAGGCCTCCACGACACCTGAACGCTTCACAACGGTGAGCACGATCTGCTCGACGGTGGTGAACTTGCGTTCGCAGAGCGGGCAGGCGCGACGCCGCCGAATGGCTGACCCGTCCTCGATCACCCGCGAGTCTGACACCTTGGTGTCCTCGTGGCGACAGAACGGGCAGTGCATGTGACGGGTCCTTTCGGTATTGCGCAACATGTGCCACGCCTCCGTCAATAATACTACGGGTGGTGGGGCAGCCTTGTTGCGACTACTAGATGTGGGGAAACAGTATGAGCCACACCGACCTTCGTCAAACCCAAAACGGCGTGTCGCCGAAAGTCATGCGCATCCCTGCACAGGACCAGGGCGACACGCCGTGGGATTGGCTTTTCGTGGAAAATCAGCGTCCGGAAACGTGCGCCCACGCAGGATCGCCAGCGACGTAGTCCACGGCGGGATCCGGCTGCGTCCAGGACGAAAACTCTGCGGCAGACATCCCCAGCCCCACCAACGCAACGACGGCGACGACGGCGACTTTGAACTTCAAGACCAGAGCGCTCTGTCCACCGACGGGAGAGACGACACGACAGGACGACGCCGCGGCAGTTCGCCCCACGACACGTGGCGAAGCCGGCGAGGCGTTGGGTCCACCCCGTACAGGCCGGGCGGCGGGAGAGGTGCGCGTGCGGACACCAGCGCCGGTGCGGACGGTGGTGCGCGCCGAGGAGCGAGCGGTGCTTGCCAAGGTTGCGGTCATGATGACCCTCCAATCACTGTGGGCCCCGCAATCCGCGGTGACCGAACGTGTGTTCTATTGCAAAGATACCCCAGTTCGATCAGGAATGGAACAGCTGTTCGAAGCGTGTCTCCCTGAGGCGTTCAACCCATTCCATCGGGCACCACTGACATTTTCTGTTCACGTCGCCGGTGTCGACTGCCGGCACGACGACACGCCCGCAACATTTGTCGAACATTTGTTCGCATGCGGTCTAGGATGTAGCCATGGCTGATGAACTCGATCCCACCGTTGTCAAGCGCCGCCGCGGACGCCCGACCAAGGCGGAAGTGGAAGCGGAGATGGCGGGGATCTCCTCCCTCCCCGACGGCCCTGAGGACGACTGGGGACTGACCCCGCGCCAGCGCAGGGTCCTGCATGTGATCAAGGATGCAGTGGAAACCATTGGCTACCCGCCCAGCATCCGCGAACTCGCACAGAAAGCCGGCCTCGCCTCCACCTCAAGCGTCAGCTATCAGCTCAAGGTGCTGGAGGAGAAGGGCTTCCTGCGTCGCGATCCCAATCGGCCGCGCGCCATGGTGGTCACACTTCCAGAGATTGAACTTCTTGCATCCGAGCAGAGTTACGACGCACGTCCCCAGACCGTGATCGCCCCCCTGCTTGGCAAGATTGCGGCTGGCGGACCCATCCTGGCGGAGGAGCAGGTGGAGGATGTCTTCGCACTGCCCCACCAGCTCGTGGGCGATGGACAGCTCTTCATGCTGCAGGTGCAGGGCGATTCGATGCTGGACGCCGCCATCTGCGACGGCGACTGGGTGGTGGTTCGCCAGCAGCCCGACGCCAACAACGGGGACATCGTGGCTGCACTCCTGGATGAGGAGGCCACCGTCAAGACTTATCGCCGCAAGGACGGTCACATCTGGCTCATGCCCCACAACGAGCAGTACTCCCCCATCGACGGCGACAACGCCCGCATCATGGGCAAGGTCGTCGCGGTGATGCGTCGCGTCTGAGTATCCGTGCGATGTCCCTGACTCCTTCATC
>CBDTVQ010000366.1:0-2476 GCA_965364045.1 uncultured Tessaracoccus sp.
CAGTGAGCTCGGTCAACAGGATGCCGCGTGCGCCAGCGTCGAAGAGCCGGTCCATGAGGAGGTGCGCACCCTTGCGGGGCACCAGAACACGGACGGCGAGCCAGCCGTGCTTGGCCAGCTGGGACACCGTCGGACCGTTCACCCCGGCGGCCAGCGCTGTTGTGGCGGACAGGTCAGTCTCGGCCACGTTGTAGTCCATCATCAGATAATTGTTCGCCACGAGGACGCTGTCGAGCCTGGTGCGCAGGCCCTCGATCCCAGCCGGGTCCTCTCCCCCGCGTCGGCTGATGAGGATGGCCTCGGAGGAAAGAATCGAATCGCCGAACATCTCCAGGCCGGCACGGCGCAGTGTCGTACCGGTGTCGACGACATCGGCCACCACATCTGCCACGCCGAGGCGGATCGCGGATTCGACGGCGCCGTCGAGCTTCACCAGCGATGCCTCGATCCCCTGCTCGTCCAGCCACACCTGCAGTAGACCGGGGTAGGACGTGGCGATCCGTTTGCCTGCCAGGTTCTCGACGGTGGTGCCCTGCCGGGCAGGGGCGGCGAAGCGGAACCTGCTCCCGCCGAACCCCAGTGCCATGATCTCGTCGGCCTCGGCCTCGGAGTCCAGCAGCATGTCGCGGCCCGTGATGCCGAGATCAAGATGGCCGGCGCCCACGTACACGGCGATGTCGCGAGGGCGCAGGTAGTAGAACTCGACGTTGTGGTCCGCATCGATCAGCGTCAGATCCTTGGGATCGGTGCGCTGCCGGTACCCCGCGCTGCGGAGCATGTCGGAGGCGGCCTCCGCGAGCGCACCCTTGTTGGGGACGGCGATCTTGAGGAGTCTCTCAGTCATTGTCTTGTTGGTGTCCTTGCACTAATTTTCCGGAAATGTCACAGGTGGCGGTAGACGTCTTCGAGATCGAGGTCCAGGGCCAGCATCATCGTCTGCAGGTGGTAAATCAGCTGGCTGATCTCCTCGGCCGCCTCGTCCTTCGACTGGTACTCAGCGGCCATCCAGACCTCTGCGGCCTCCTCCACCACCTTCTTCCCAATGGCGTGCACACCCGCGTCAAGGCGCGCGACGGTGTGGGAACCCTCGGGCCGGGTCCGGGCGGTTTCGGTCAGCTGATCGAAGAGTTGTTCGAAGGACTTCACGGCTGGCAGCCTACCCGTCGATTTCCAGCCGAGGCGCCCCGCGGTGCGCATCGGCCCCTTGTTGTCTCAGAGCTTGATGCCGAGCAGGGCGTCGACGGCGGTCATCATGTCACCGATGGCGCCCGTGTCGTCGGAATCGATGGCGAGGCTCCCGGCCACCCAGGCATCCACGCTCTTCAGGGCCGACGGGGAGTCAAGATCGTTGCGCAGCGCTGCGCGCAGCTGGTCAATCAGTCCCGCGGCGGGCAGGGCAGTGCCGTTGTTGCGCACGCTGCGCCACAGCTTGAGCCGCTTTTCTGCCTTCTCCAGCAGGGATCCGTCCCATTCCCAGTTGGTGCGGTAGTGGTTGTCCATTAGAGCCAGCCGCACCGCCATCGGATCCGCACCGGCATGCCTGAGGCGGCTCACGAGCTCCAGGTTTCCCTTGGACTTGCTCATCTTCTCTCCGCCGAGGGCCACCATGCCGGAGTGGACGAAGGCCTTGGCCATCGGCTCGCGTGAAGCAGTGATGGCCTGTGCCGCGCACATCTCGTGGTGTGGGAAGACGAGATCCGAGCCGCCGCCCTGGACGTCGAAGTACGGCCCCAGGTACCTGAGCGAGATTGCCACGCACTCGATGTGCCAGCCGGGGCGTCCCTCGCCCAGCGGTGATGACCAGCTTGGCTCCCCCTCACGGGCGAACTGCCAGAGCAGACTGTCCAGCGGGTGCCGCTTGCCGGGACGCTCGGGATCCCCGCCGTTCTCGGCGAAGACCTTCAACATTTCGTCGGCATCCAGATTGCTGACCCCGCCGAAACCGGTGGCGCCCACGCTGTTGAAGTACCAGTCCGGGTGCTCGTCGTCGTCCACCTGGTAGACCAGCCCGCTGGGCAGCAACTGCTCGATGATCTCGACGACGCAGGTGATGGTCTCCACCGCCCCCACGTAGTGGTCCGGTGGGATGACCCGCAGGTCCGTCATGTCGCTGCGGAAAAGTTCGATCTGGCTCTCGGCGAGCTCCTCCCAGCCCTGCCCCGTGGCCTCGGCACGCTCCAGGAGCGGATCGTCGACGTCGGTGACGTTCTGCGTGTAGTTGACGCCCAGCCCCAGATCCCGCCACACCCTGTTGACCAGGTCGAAGGCGACGTAGGTGTTGGCGTGGCCGAGGTGGGTTGCATCGTAGGGAGTGATGCCGCACACGTACATGCGGGCCTCGTCCTGATCAGCCTCGATGGCCACCATTTCGGCACTGGCCGTGTCATACAGATGCAGGCGCTCCGGTACATCAACCCCTCTACGGGAGGTGGATGTGTGTGAGATGGAGGGGACTTCGACTTTCGGCCACGCGTAC
>CBDTVQ010000367.1:0-2474 GCA_965364045.1 uncultured Tessaracoccus sp.
ACAGCGCGGCACCCCGTCGCAACAACACGGTTGGGGTCTTGCGCTTCTCCTTGAGATCGCGGGCCAGACGACGGGTGAAATTGGTGGTTCGGTGGCGGGCAAGCCACAGCGCCTCAACCGGGAGCCCGGCGGCCTTGGCCGCGGCGAGCAATGGCGGGGCGAAGATGCCCTCCGCCAGCAGGACTCGGGCACTGCCCATGTCCAGCGTCCGCGAGCCCACTCGCAGCGATTGTGAGATGTCGTAGATGGGCACTTCGGTGGCGCCGTCGCTCAGCAGGCAGCGAATCCTTTCGATTGCCAGCTCACAGTCCCAGGAGGCCACATCATCCCAGTCGACGATGCCGAGGGTTCGGGGCAGACCGGGATGGTCCAGGTCCCGGTAGAACTCGTCCAGCGGAAGAGTTGCAACGCCTCCTGCTTCGGAGGCAACGCGGCTCAGCCGCGACTTTCCGCAGCCTGAGGGTCCCGCCACGAGCAGCAGTGTCCTGGAAGTCACCGTGTCAGACTACCGGCTCGCCCCACCTGCGTTTCGACGCATCACCAGGACCCCATGCTGCCTCCGCCACCGCCGAAGCCACCGCCGCCACTGAATCCGGAGAAGCCGGACGAACTGCCGCTGGCGCTCTGGGCCTGGGCTGCCGCCGCGGCGGCCGTGGCCTCAGACATGGCGTTGTTGAAGCCGTGGGACAGGTTGCCCAGCGCTGTGCCGAATGCATAGCTGTTGTAGAGATTGGCACCGTAGTACCACGACAGGTTGGGTTCGTAGAGGCCCATGGCCCCCAGTTCGGCGAACACCTTGGCCCAGCGGTCAGCGACGCCGAAGACCATGGCGTAGGGAAGGTATCGACTGAAGATGTCGACGCCCTCCTCAAACTGGATCTGGTTGGCCTCGGCCGTGCGCAGGTACAACTCGAAGCCCCGCGTCTCAGCGAGAACAGCAGAGCCCAGCGCAGTCCGGGTGCGGAACCTGCCTGACATTGCGATGAGGCCGAGGCCGAGGATCGCGAAGGGAATGCCCAGCAGGCCCCAGCCGAATTGACCGAAGAGCAGCGCTGCACCAATCCCTGCGAGCAGAAGGAATGCCCCGAGGCCCAGAGGAACGAGCTGGGAAGTGGCAGGGTTGCTCTTGAACCACTTGCGGGCGACGACGCGCGAGTACAGGTCCGTTTTGGTCTTGTCCTGCATCCCTGCGTAGGAGGCGTCCTTCAGCTGGCTGATCCGCACTTCATCGCCCTGTTTGAAGATGCGTTCCAGCAGCTTTCCCTCGTACTTCTCGAGAGGGTCTGAGTCCCGGCGAGTGCGCGTCAAAAGATGGTCGTTGTTTCCGGCGTCGCTGATGCGTAGATGGCCTCGAACGGCGAGATCCACGAGCGTGGCGGAGATGTCGACGGCATCGGCCGTGGCGTCGATGAGGGTGCCCACCTCGCCCACTCGGGCGTTCTTGGGCGGGCGGAAGGCGACGGCCACATTCTGTTTGCCCGACTTCTTTCCGATCCTGCCTTCCTGTCCCTTCCCGGGGGTGAGACCCGGGGTGAGTCCGACGTAGATGTCGTCCCGGCCATGGCGGCGGGTGATGGCGACGAGCGCGGCGATCGCACCCAGCCCCAGCACACCGGTTGCGGCGCCGGTGCCGGCGTTCAGTTCAAACATGTTGGTGGCGGTGACGCGGCGAGTCTTGATCTGCTCAACTCCGCCGAAGGTCCCAACTGGAAACCCGGCTACAACCTGGACTCCTTCACCTGCCGGCAACTCACCGAGCGAATAGGTGGCCGTGGTGCCGGATGAGGTGTTGGAGCACTCGGTTCTCAGATCGGGGCCACGGAAGCAGGCGGTTCTGCTGACGTCGACCGGCCCGTTGATCGTCACCTCGAAATCGTAGACAGTGGACGCGTTCGCACGGTTGACGGGCGTCCAGCTGAATTCATCCAGTCCGGATTCACGCTGGTCTGAGACGATCAGTCCCTCCACGTTGTACTGAAGGACGTAGCTCTGGGGTTCGGTGTAGAAGGTGTTCTCCTCCCCGACGCGGATGAAGACCCCGCCGTCCTCGCGCTCCACGCGCGTGTCGGCACGGGCCCCGGAGGGTGAGGACACCTGTATGTCAGAAATGGGGAAGGAGAACCACTCATCAGGGTTCTGCCCATCCTCCTGGCGCTCCTGGAGAAGGAACTCTGGGCCACGTCCCCTCACCTGGCTGAAGTCCATCGTCATGTCGATTGACACCTGGGTGATGCCTTCGGGCGTCAGCGTCGCGTCAATATGGTATTTCGTGAAAGGCGCGTTTTCGTCGGCATTGGCCGGTGACACCAGGCCAAGAACACCCACGACGGCAAACATCAGCGCGGCCAGGCCGATTCGCAAAGTCCTCATGTCCCCAAGGGTAGCCATCGGTCAAGTAAGAGATCGCGCGGATAGGGAATCGCCTGACTCACGTGCCCCCGCATCCCGCTCAGCATCGTTGTCCTCGGTCGCCG
>CBDTVQ010000368.1:0-2471 GCA_965364045.1 uncultured Tessaracoccus sp.
GGCCAGCGACGTCCAACGTCGCTGGCCCCCGTTTCCAACACTTGGGTGTTCTGTCTCAGTGCCCGGCTTCCGTGGCCGGCTCCACCAGCTCCAGCAGAACGCCACGTGCATCCTTGGGGTGCACGAAGTTGATGCGACTCCCGGCTGTGCCGCGCTTGGGCTCGTCATACAGCAGACGCATGCCACGTTCACGCAGGACCCGGCAGGCCTCGTCGATGTTGTGAACCCGGTAAGCAAGCTGCTGGATGCCCTGGCCGTTCTTGGCAAGGAATTTGCCGATGGAGGAATCCTCCTTCAGCGGGGCGAGAAGCTGAATCTTGGCATTCTCCTCGCCCTGTTCTCCCGTGCCGAGCATGGCCTCGGCCACACCCTGCTCCTCGTTGACCTCACGATGGAGTTCGCGCCAGCCGAACACCTCGGAGTGGAACTTGATGGCTTCGTCGAGATCCGGGACCGCCAGGCCGACGTGATCGATGCAGATGAATAGATCTTGGTTTTCCATGTCACCAAGTTTCCCACATGGTGCTGCACCGTTGCCCGGCAGGGGCGACTATCCCGGGGCGCATCAGGACAGTGCGCGATCCACCAAGGCCCTGGCCTGATCCTGCACCGTGGCGAGGTGGTCCTCGCCCACGAGCGACTCTGCATAGATCTTGTATTTGTCCTCGGTCCCCGACGGGCGGGCAGCGAACCACGCGTTGTCGGTGGTCACCTTCACCCCACCGATGGCTGCCCCGTTCCCGGGAGCCTCCGTCAGTACTGCGGTGATCGGTTCGCCGGCGAGCTCGGTGGCCGTGACGTCGCTGGTTCCCAGCTTCATCAGGCGGGCCTTCTGCTCCCGGCTGGCCTCCGCGTCAATCCGCGCGTAGAAGGACTTGCCGAACTCGGCCTCCAGCGCGGCGTAGTGCTCGCTGGGAGAGGTGCCGGTGACGGCCAGGATCTCGCTCGCCAGCAGTGCCAGCAGGATGCCATCCTTGTCCGTGGTCCATGTGGCGCCAGTCTTCTCCAGAAACGAGGCTCCCGCGGATTCTTCACCGCCGAACCCGATGGATCCGTCCATGAGTCCCGGAACGAACCACTTGAAGCCGACGGGGACCTCCACCAGTCGCCGCCCCAGCTTGCTGGCAACCCTGTCGATCAGCGATGAGGACACCAGCGTCTTGCCGATGCCCGCGTCCTTGGACCACTGGTCGCGATGACTGAAGAGGTACTGGATGGCGACCGCCAGGAAAGCATTGGGGTTCATGAGACCTGCGTCCGGCGTCACGATGCCATGCCGGTCCGAATCTGCGTCATTGCCGGTGGAGATGTCGTAGGCATTCCGGTTCGCGATCAGGGAGGCCATGGCATCGGGGGAGGAGCAGTCCATGCGGATCTTGCCATCGGTATCCAGTGTCATGAATCGCCACGTGGGGTCCACCGCAGGATTGATGACCGTGAGGTCCATGCCTCCAGTGGCGGCCAGGTGTTCCCAGTACTGCACCGAGGCACCGCCCAGGGGGTCGGCGCCGATCCTCACTCCGGCGGCGGCGATGGCGGCGATGTCCAGGACGCTGGAGAGCTCGGAGCAGTAGGGGGTCTTGTAGTCGTAGCGCTCGACGTCACCTTGGATCGCATCGTAGGACCGTCGGCGGATGCCGCCCGGATTGGCCATGAGTTCGTTGGCGCGATTGGCGATCTGGCCCGTCGCATCGCTGTCGGCCGGCCCACCGGAGGGCGGGTTGTACTTGAAGCCGCCGTCGCGGGGGGGATTGTGCGACGGAGTGACGACGATGCCATCGGCGTGCTGCCCACCGGCGTCACGGTTGAAGCGGATGATGGCACGGGACACGGCAGGCGTGGGCGTGTACTCGTCCTGGCGCTCAGCCCGGACGTCCACGTCGTTGGCCACGAGGACCTCGATCGCCGTGCGCCAGGCCGGCTCAGAGAGGGCATGGGTGTCCTTGCCGATGAACAGGGGACCGGTGGTGCCCTGCTGGGCGCGGTACTCGACGATGGCTTGCGTGGTGGCGGCGATGTGGAGGTCGTTGAAGGCCACGTCGAGGCTGGAGCCCCGGTGCCCGGAGGTGCCGAAAACCACCTGCTGATCCGGGTCGCTCGGGTCCGGGACAAGATCGTGGTACGCCGTGAGCAGGGCGTCGATATCAACGAGATCGGATTCTTGAGCCGGTTGTCCGGCGCGCGGATGTGCCATGTGCACCATCCTTTCATCATCAGTCATCCTCCTGCCGGGTTGGTGAAGAGGTCACCTCCGTTTGGCCTCCGCATCATCAGGCGGCCAAGATGGGACCCATGACTGATCCGAACTTCTCACGGCCCGGCGCCGTGGACCTATCGTCGCTCACCAACCCTTCGGCGCCCCCAACCGGCGGCTACGTCATGGAAGTTGGTGAGGCTGACTTCCAGGACCTGGCGGCGCGCTCGTCGCAGCATCCGGTGATCGTTGAGTTCCACTCCGCCCGGGACACCGG
>CBDTVQ010000369.1:0-2471 GCA_965364045.1 uncultured Tessaracoccus sp.
GAACCTTCCAGCGGTTCTCTCAGAGCGACACAAACCATCACGTTCCATCTCCCCCAGCGTCCGTTGAACGGTGTTGGGATTCACGCCGAGTTGCAGCGCCAAGTCCCGCACGCCGGGGATTTTCTCCCCCGCCCCCCACTCGCCGGTGACTATGCGCCGGGAGAATTCGGAGACGAGTTGGAGCCAGATGGGTGAGCTCGTATCGAACTCCATGTCCGCCTCCTCGTGTTGCTGTACTAAGTGCTTAGTACACTAGAACGCCAACACAGCAGTGTCAAGCACTGGGAAAAACAACACCGCCTGAACGCGACGAAACCCCGTCCGAAGACGGGGTCTCGGTCGTTCATTGAGCAGGTTCAGCTGCTGACAGAGGGCCGGCGGTATCCCTCCAGCAACCGCAGCCAGACCTCACTCACCGTCGGATATGCGGGCACTGCATGCCACAGCCGGCTGACGGGAATCTCTCCGACGACGGCGATGGTCGCCGCGTGAAGGAGCTCGCTGATGTCAGGACCCACAAAGGTCATTCCGACGATGACTCCGCGATCCTCGTCGACGATCATGCGGGCCTTCCCCTCATACCCATCCTGCTGAAGGGCGGCTCCAGCCACGCTGCCAATGGCGGTGTCCACCACGCGTACTCGTAGTCCGTTCTCCTCGGCCTGCGCAGCCATCAACCCCACGGATGCCACCTCAGGACTTGAAAAGACAACCTGTGGGACGCATGCATGGTCTGCGGTGGCGACGTGGGCTCCCCACCGGGCGTCGTCGACTGGCCTGCCCTCAGCACGAGCCGCGATCACGTCCCCCGCAGCACGTGCCTGATACTTGCCCTGGTGGGTCAGCAGCACGCGATGATTCACGTCGCCCACGGCGTAGAGCCAGTCGACGCCCTTGACCCGCATCGTGTCGTCCACCTCGATCCAGTCACCGTCGGTGAGTCCCACGATCCCAAGTCCAAGATCATCGGTGCCGGCCTTCCGGCCGGTGGCTGCCAGCACCTCCGCCGCGTGAACGGTCTCGCCGGTGTCCGTCTGTATGGTCACGCCATTGGCGTCACGCGAGACTGAGCTTGTGCCAGTGTTCAGCATGACGGTCACCCCACGGTCACGAAGGGTGTCGACGACGGCGTCGCCGGCGAAGTCCTCCGTCCCCTCGAGGAGCCGACCGCGCGAGATGACGGTGACCTGTGTTCCGAGGTCGTTGAAGGCCGTGGCCATCTCGCAGCCCACCACACCGCCGCCGATGATCGCGAGGCTCCCGGGAATCTCCTTGACGCTCGTGGCTTCGCGGCTCGTCCAGGGTTGGGCTTCGCGCAGGCCGGGGATATCTGGCACGGTGGCACCGCTACCCGTGGCGATGGCGACGGCGTGCCGTGCGCGCATCACCCGAGTTCCCCCGTCGGAGTCGGTGACGGTGACTTCACGCTCACCCGTGATCCGACCATGGCCCCGGACCAGATCGATCCCCGCCCCCTCCAACCAGTCCACCTGACCGTCATCGTTCCAGTGGCTGGTGAATGAATCGCGCCTCGCCAGAACTGCAGAGATGTCCAGCTCTCCGGTGACCGCCTCCCCAGCACCCTTCACGGATTGGGCGGCTCGCAACGCCTGTCCGGAGCGCAATAGTGCCTTGGAGGGCATGCACGCCCAGTAAGAGCATTCCCCTCCAACCAGTTCCTCCTCCACGATGAGCGCGCTGAGCCCACCCTGGACGGCACGATCGGCAACGTTTTCCCCGGTGCTTCCTGCTCCAATGACAATGAGGTCGTACTCCGAAGTCTGCATGCCTTCATTGTGCTCTAGTCCCGGGAGCACCCGTCAGTGTCCGAGGTCACACTGCAGCGTGCCGGGGACGTCGGGGTGCAACATCTGCGCCCCGGTTTGTGCAGCATCCCGATCTGGTTCCACGGCCGATGACAGCTACAGTGTCTCGGGATGCCTAGAAGCCGGCCGGCACCGATACGCCACCACGACCTCGATGCCTTGCGCGCGACCGCAATGCTCCTGGGCATCTTTCTGCACGCCTGCACCCGTTTCATGCCCTACTACGACACCGACAACGCGGTGGCCCGCACGTCCTTGGGTGTCATCATCATGGTCCTCCATGGCTTCCGAATGCCGCTGTTCTTCCTGATATCGGGGTTTTTCACCGCCATGCTCTGGCACAAGCGGGGCGCGTTGAGCTTGTTGAGGCATCGCGCCAAGCGTGTGCTCCTGCCATTCGCCCTGTCAGTCATTTTCGTCGTTCCGTTCATCGGATGGGGCTTCAGCACCGGTCAACGTCTCTCAGGCCAGACTCCCGGGCCCCGCCCGGACTACCTGTCCAAAATTCTGCACATCTTTGACCTGAAGCTCACCCACCTGTGGTTCTTGTGGATGTTGTGGGTACTGGTCTGCCTCTTCGCGATTGCAGTGAGCATCGGGTATCTCATCAAGCGCACCAGCCCGTCGGTCGCCGCGTGGCTTGGC
>CBDTVQ010000370.1:0-2456 GCA_965364045.1 uncultured Tessaracoccus sp.
CAGACCGTCGTAGACGATACACAATCAGAGCAGGCTCAACACAATGATGGACGCATGCACGGCACGAAAGGGGCTGTGAACAGCTGGGTGCACGGTGAGTTGAGAGCTGTGGATCAGACGGTGTCCTCTGCCCGCGCAAGATCATTTCGTCGCTTCTCCAGGTGTCGCTCCACCTGCCGCAGATCGTATGGGTTGGGATTGCTGGCTCGAAGATCCTCCATCAGCACCTCAATGTTGTGCCGGACCCGCTCGTCAACGCCATCGTGAATCGACGCTGACTTGATCCGTGCACCCAGATCTATCAGCGAGGTGAGCACCAGCACGTGGTCCAGGGCGTAGGGACGGATCTGGTCGAAGGGCATGTCCACGATCTCGTTGATCTCGACGATGCCGTAGTGCACCCGCGCCGTGTCGTTCTTCAACATCGTGTTCCCTGGGTTGGGACGGGAGACAGCCATGGTGATGCCGGCGGCAACCTCCTCGATGGAGTTCACGGCCGTGTACGGATCGTTCGTGCCCGGGGACAGGGCGCGCACCGCAAGCTCCAACACCTGCTGCTCGGCGTAGCGGATGTCCTGCCAGGCGGAGCGTGAGTCGCCGATCCGGACGTGGCGTTGTACGGCGCTCGTGATGTCCTCAACCTTGGATTCCGGCCATACCCGCGCGAGCGGCTCATGCGGGAGGACATGGTCACCCACACGCGGAATGACCTTCACCACGGCGTCGAGGGACTCCGCAACGGAACACAGGCCCGAGAAATCGATGCCAGAGATAAAACCCACCGATCCACTCTCGACGAGCCCACCCCCAATTTGGAGTGCTTTGGTGTCCACGACGTCATCCGAGGCTTCCTTCGGATGCATCCGGTCCACGACGGCGCGAAAGTTTTCACGCACCCCATGGGCCAGTGTCTCCACTCGCACGGACGTCGCGATGTGGTGGATGAACCAGACGAGCACCACGGCGTCGGCCACGGCCATGAGAATGGCCAGGTTCACGGCCAAGTGGGGGACGAAGGCCGTCAGGCCTGCCTCGTCGTCCGCCGAGCGGATGGTGCGCAGGACCAGCAGTGAGTACAAAAAGGTGGCGACGAAAACGCCGAGGACGGTTTGGTTGCCGCGATCGGACATGAAGTTCCCAACGAGCCTCGGACCGTATGTCGAGCTTGCCGTGACCACCACGGAGATGGTGATGGAGAAGGCGGTGGCCGCGACGGCCAGCATCGAGGTACCGATGGCGCTGAGCATGGAGCGGGATCCGTCGATCCCCACCCGATACATCCACGCGGTCCACGGTGAGCTGAAGCCCTTGGGCAACGCCGTGTCGAGAGCGATCATGCCCTGGGCAAGGATGAGCGCCGCCACGAGGAACACCGAAGGAACGAACCAGAAGGATTCTCTTGCACTCTGCCACCAGGCCTGAACACGCATGGGATCAGACTAGGGGGAACAGGTCTATTGGGACCACCGCGCTGCATTCGGGGAGGCGGGGACCGTCGCAGGTTCAGATGGCGGCTGAGGGACAATTGCTGCTGAGGCTTCACCTCGGAGGAAGTAAGCACCCAAGGTGCCCGCCAGCGTCGCGAAGACGGCCACTGAGTAGGTGGCCAAGGTCACGTGCACAATTTTGGACAGACCTGTTTCCACAGTGAAACCGCTGCCGGTGATGGTGGCCAGCGCCGTCTCGTACAGCGCAGTGGTGTAGGAGTTCTCCGGCGTGAATGCGTAGTGCAACTGGCTCGCGGCCAGGATCACCACCAGTGTCACGGCCGCCAGGGTGCCGAGGCGGCTCGACAACAGGCGGCCCGCAGAGCGCGAACCGCGGACGCCGGCCGACAGGATGCCTCCGAACCGGCTCAGGCGGCTCAATCGCATGAGCCGGAGCAGTCGCAAACTCTGCAAGGCCCGGAAGAACCGCAGGAAAGGCACCAACAGGAAGATGATCTGCCACCAGTTGCGTTTCCAGAACCGCTTCTGGAAGCGGGCTATGTAGGCCCGTAGCAGGAACTCACTCACGAAGATGGACCAGAAGACCCAGCCGGTGATGGTGAGCGCGAGCGACCATTGCGGATCGATGACCAGAAGCTGGCCGAGCACGACGAAGAGGAAGATGAGGCCCAGGTATCCCATGGGTCGGTCGAGTTGCGCGGCCAGCGCCTCAGCGGCGGACACGCGCCATTCTGACGAGCCCCCGCCGTTGTCCTCCGCCGTCACTCCCGGATCGTTGTCTGAAGTCAAGACGACTGCACCCCCCGGACCTCATCCATCGCAGAGCCATTGCCGTACTGGGCGGTCGGTATCACACTGAGAGTTCCATTGGTTTCCATCACGACGGCGCCGACCTTCGAAAGGTCTCCAATACCCTGCATTCGCACCGCCTGGCGCACCTCAGCCTCGGATAGTCGATTCTTTCGCAGGGCCTCGTGACGCAGCTCACCGCCGTGCAGCAACACGGCG
>CBDTVQ010000371.1:0-2454 GCA_965364045.1 uncultured Tessaracoccus sp.
CGACTCCACGTACCGACGCTGGCCCTCGGCGAAGATGGTGTCGAAGGCCAACGACGACTTGCCCGACCCGCTCAGACCGGTGAATACGATCAACGCGTCACGGGGCAGGTCGATGGAGACGTTCTTCAGGTTGTTGACCCGGGCTCCTCGTACTCTCAAGTGTTCATCCACTCGTGCAATGGTACTGAAGTGCTCCGACAAAGCCGCTTCGGACAGCTGAGGCTCTCGGCGAACACGCGACGACGCGCATGATATCCACCGCAGTACCGCGGTCCCGTCGGCGTTTGATAGGTTGACCGTCATGCCGAGCCGCGCAGGAGCAGACGGCGCCCCTTTTGAGGACATCCTTGAGGCCGTCCGAGAGCACACTCACATGTTGCTCGGTGCCACGATTGGTTTCTCGGAAGAACATTGGGCGCAGCCGTCCGGCCTGCCCGGTTGGTCGCGAAGCCATGTCGCCGCGCACGTTGTGGAGAACGCACGGGGCTTCATTCGCATCTGCCGGGGCATGGCGCTCCTCCGTCCCACCCGGATGTACGCCTCCCCCTCCGAGAAGATGCGCGACATTGAGGAAGGAGCGTTGGCCGGCGGTCTGCGACTTCAGATAGATCTGGATACCTCGGCCAGCGAACTCGAGGCCCTGCTGCCGCCCCTGGAGGGCAATGACACCTCGGTGGAGTTGCGCCCCGGGTACCGGATACCCGCCGAGCAGATTCCGTTGGCCCGATTGTACGAGGTTGTCATACATTCCATCGACATCGGCGTGGATGTGCACCAGGACAATTTCGGTGTGGGCATCGCGGAGATGCTGCTGGCCTTTGAGGCCGAGCGCATCGGCCGACGCCCGGACCTACCGGGGATGCTCATCCTCTCCGATGAGGGCTACAGAGCCCGGCTCGGCGACGACGACGGATTCGACACCGTTGGAGGCCCTGCTCTGGACCTGCTGCTGTGGCTCGCGCGAGGCATTGACTCCCCCCGCCTGCGCGGTGCGTGGGCGCACTCCCGCCAGCAGTGAGCCGATCCGATTATTGAGGGCTTCTGTCCCTGGTTCGCGGCGAGAGGTATCACCGGGAGTGAATGACCCTCCTGAGGGGTAACCGACTCAGGAGGTCGACATGACCAATCATCACGTGTATTTGTTCCTGCTACCCGAGCCATCGTTGCGGGCACGCGTCGAACTCACCAAAAGACTGCGCGAGGCCAACACCATCGTGGTGGCCTCGCATGGCGATGTGGCCGTGGAGGCCCACGCCAACTCCGATCAGGTTTCGGCCATTCGGGAAGCGATGCCGGGAGTTCTGGCCGTGCGCGGCGCAATCTCCCGCGAAAACCTGGAGAAGGTGCCGAAGGACTCCAGATTCGTCGTGGAGTTGTGGAACCGACGCTTCACCCCTCGGGCCAAAAAGCTGAGCCTTGACCGGTCCGAACTCGGAAAGTCCTGGGGCGACGAGGGCAGGGAGGCGCCCCGCAGCTCGCCCGGCATCGATCGCAACGACTTCGTGGATCTCCTGCGGCGCCTCGAGAAGGAACGCGGTGAGCGGCTGGTCCCGGATGAATCCAAGGATCAACACAAACCGGGGCTCCGCCCGAAGCCGCTCTCTGCCAAGGACTTCACACTCTTCCAGCGACGGCTCACCAAGCGATACGAGGACGAAACAATCGCCTACCACCTGGCGCGGCTCGGCAATGAACTCGGGCCTGCCTACCGGGAATTCTTCCTCGAGATCCCGGACTGGGTTCTCGAGATCATCCGGGGGTGGCTTCACCCCGAGGCCGACTGCTGGAGAATGACCGGAGAGATGTCGGTGGGAATCGTGTTTGTCGAGTCCTCGCGCAGCGGGGGTCCCACCTTCAGCTCCGCCGAGCGTGCCGACCTCTGCAATGAAATCATTGCGGGCCTCAACTGGCTCTCGGCTGCCCACCCGGGCTCCGACCTCCGGTGGGTCTACGACTTCCAGTTCATCTCCATTGATGTCGCTGACGGCGACGATGATTCTGACGAAGCGTACTGGCGCGATCCCGCGATGTCACAGCTCTCCTACGATGGGAACACCTACGCGGGCACATGGGGCTCCGTGGCCGAGTATCGCGAGGACATGCGGCTACGAAATCTCTCGGCCCACGCCATCACGGTATTCGCCACGCCCTTCGGCACGGAGTGGCACGCCTACGCCGGTGGCTCTCGGCTCACCCTTGCCCGGCGCAATGATTGGGGTGGATGGGGGTTGGGGACCATCGACAGGATCACCTCCCACGAGGTCAGTCACCTGTTCGGTGCAGCCGATGAATACACCGGCAGCGGGACGCCCTGCAGCACCTGCAACTCGCTCCACGGCTGTGACCAGATTCGCAATGGCAACTGTGGAGCATGCGCAGATCCACGTGAGGACTGTGTCATGGATGCCAATGCAGGCCGCTTGTGCAGCTGGACCAGAGGACAGATCGGTTGGT
>CBDTVQ010000372.1:0-2453 GCA_965364045.1 uncultured Tessaracoccus sp.
GGCACCGACCCCGGCTCCGGCTCCGGCTCCGGCTCCGGCATGGGCTGCACGATGATGGCCCGGGCGGCCATGTCGTGCCAGCCCTGGCGACGTTCCTGGATCACGAGGAACACCACGAGCAGGATGCCACCGACAACCGAGCCCACCAGGGCGAGGAAGACCAATTGCCTCACGAGCCAGCGCCACCAACCAATCGGCTGTCCATCCCCGATTCCCACGAGGCGCAGCCCCACGAGGCGGGCCCCGATTCCAGCCCCATGTACCCCGTAGGCCCACCACTGGTAAAGGGCATAGGTGCCAAGTAGGGCTGCGGAGATGATGACGATCATCGCGGAGCTTGGGCCGGCGCCATCCTGGCCGGAAAGGATGAGGCCGGCCACCACTACGAGCGCTATGGGGGCGGCGTCGATGAGGGCGGCTCCACAGCGCCGTCCCAGATCTCCCACGGCCACGCCTGAAGGGATGGTCCGGTTCACTGCCATCTCCTCTTCCTTGATGTGCTTCCGTCGGGGGGTCTGACGAAGATACAAGGCCTCAGCCTATCGACTGAACCCTGCACAACCGCTGGAATCGTTCGCCCTCGGCGCTTCATCGCACGCGTCTGAAGGAGCGGATCGAAAGTCGCGAAAGCACCCAGCGTGGCCACCCCACCGATCCTCGCAGTCCGTGCTCCACCTCTCGCGACGCGTCCCAGAAGCTGCTCGCCATCTCTTCGGTGGGGTCCTCGGGCGCGAAGACCAGACGATCAGCCCGCCGCGACATGGCTCCGGGATCTGTCCGTCGGCGCAGCCGCGGAAAGTCCTCCACGAGTTGCTCCGCCTGTTCCGAGCGGGTGGCAGCCGGAGAAGGAGACCTCCCGAGGTCTCGGGCCCGATCCATCACCTCGGACCAGGCGCCGGCCACCCTGTTACCGGTGTCGGGATCGTTGCGGCGCCCCATTCGGCGCCGTAGTTTGAGGCCCAACACCAGCACCAGCGGCACCACGAGGGTGAGCAGGGGGATGCCCGCGAACACCAGCCAGGCACCGATGACCGCCCAATCGATACGGCCGGGCTGCTCAGGCGGCTCTCCCGGATCAATGGGCAACTCGTCGTCCGAAGGAGGGTTCGCCGGATTCTCGGCCGGGGGTGGAGGATTCTCGATCTGCGGTTCGGGAGTGGGAGGCATTGGCGCGGGTGGGTCCGTCAGCACACGATCTGGTGGAGGTGTGGGATCGAACACCACCCATCCGAGTTCCCCCAACGACAACTCCGCCCAGGCACCGACGTTCGCCCCCTTCACCAACGGCGTGTCATTGGTCTGATAGCCGTAGATGACGCGTGCCGGGATGCCAAGTTCCCGCGCCATCAGGACCATGACGCTCGCGTACTGCTCCCCATCGCCCACCATCTGCGAGGGGTTGGAAAGGAGTGTCAGCATCCTGGCTGCCGAGTGCCCGGGTTTCGACGGCGCCTCGTCGAACTGTCCATGGCTGAAGTATCCGCTCCGCAGTTGTGCCTCCAATTGAAGTGCCTGTGCCCCGGCGGGGCCAGCCGCGTCACCCCACTCGTGCGCCAGGTTGCGCAGTTCCTCCGGTACGCCGGTGTCCCGCGGCATCACGTGGCTGCCCGCCGGGGCACCGACGATGGCCTCGTCGCTGGGGCGCTCGACGGTGAGGGCGGACAGGGAGTAGGCGTCCCCCTCCTCCAGCCCTGTCAGGACAAGCCCCGTCGCGGAGTCGTGGTTGTAGTAGAAGCTTTCAGTGAGCGCGACCTCCTTTTCACCATGGAAGCCGATTCGTGTGGTGCGGCCCACCGTCGGCACCCACACGCCCTCGTAGTCGCGCACAATGACCTCCACTTCGGCGTCATCACCGTCGGTGTCGTCACGGATCCGCTCCCCCACCCGATTGAAGGTGGAGTTCTCGATTGCCTCGTCGTCGGTGGTGGAAACCTTGAAGCTGACGCCATCAAATCTGTCCAGCGTGGCAACACGGATGACTTGGCCTTCGGCTACTCCCGCCACTTCCAGGAGCAGTGAGTCCACATCACTGGTGGCGTTGGCGCGGAAAGACTGCAGGGGCGAGCTGA
The DNA here is from genome assembly GCA_965364045.1 of uncultured Tessaracoccus sp. Classification (GTDB taxonomy): domain Bacteria; phylum Actinomycetota; class Actinomycetes; order Propionibacteriales; family Propionibacteriaceae; genus Arachnia. The sequence goes on from CBDTVQ010000372.1 coordinate 2,070, forward strand.
AGTCCTCCTCGTTCACCGGCGGAGTCACTGCCTGGCGAGCTGTTGACCGCGGTGTGGTGGGTGCCACCAGGGGGGCCAGCGCCACAGCGACGGCGGACGCGAAGATCAGTGTCAACGCCCCCAGCGAACCGCGCACCCAGACGGCTCTCAGTGATCGTTGAAGCACCAGGGATGAGTTCTGGAGTCGCCGTCGACTCGTCCACAGCAGCACCACGCTGGCCAGCACCACCCCCTGTGACACAGGAGCCACCGCCACTGCAGCGCCCAGCGTGATGGCAACCATCCACGCCACGACAGGTGGTATCCAGGCCAGCGTGGGACGCGAACTCCGCAGGCTGATGAGAGAAGCCAGCAGGGCTGCAGCCAGGGCCACGAGTGCCGGCA
>CBDTVQ010000373.1:0-2450 GCA_965364045.1 uncultured Tessaracoccus sp.
CCCAATGGGCGACTCGGGCTCACTTTCTGGGGGAGCCCAAAGAATCTTGGTCTCACGCCCTACTTCGCGAAAGTCATCGAACTGTCCCCTCCCACTCACGCAGCCGCCAACATCGAGCAAGGCAACACCGGAGCGGCGGGGGTACTCGAGACCATGCTGGAAGCGACCGGATTCTCGCTGATCGAACGAGGAACGGTGGAGGTCGTGAACGAGTGGCCCGACGTGGCGACAGCCGTCCGGGCGCTTGCCGCGGCTGGCCCGTCGTTTCCTGCAATCGAAGCCGTTGGCTACGACGCGTTCTGCGACGCGCTGAGGGAGGTCATCTCGCCGCTGCATGACCCAGACCTCGGCCTGCGAATCACGTCCGAGTTCGGGTGGGCCACCGCCACCGCGGTATGGCACACAACCGCGGTCGCAGCTTCGGCCAACAAAGCTTCCGAGGAGGGAATCGATGCGGCGACGAAGCAACGAGTCAGGTTTCCGAAGTCCAAAGCGGTTGCTGGACCGGACGTGCCAGGCGGTGCACCAATTCCGGTCCAGATTGACGTGCGCTGTCACCGCGAAAGCACTGTCACCAAGGCATCCACACACCTGAGAACCCACCGGCCGTGGCCCGATCGGGTCAGAGGCCCGCCGGGCAGAGATGGCCTGGTCTGCCGAAGCGTGGATCTGCCACCGAATCCAGAGTTCTCACAACCGCTCCGCAAAGCGTGGAGCTTCAACACAAAGGAGATCAACATGCCGTTCATCCAGGTCAAGGTCATCGAAAACGTCTTCAGCGACGACGAGAAGCAGCACATCATTCGAAGCCTCACCGACGCCATGGTGGGGATTGAGGGCGAAAACATGCGTCCCGTCACATGGTGCGTGGTCGAGGAGGTCCGCAGTGGCAGTTGGGGGATCGCTGGCAACCCGCTTACGACCGCAGACGTGAAAGCACTGGCAGCGGGCGCAGGAGTCTGACCCGTCCCGGGTCGTCGTGCCAGATCGTACGGACGTCCGCCCCCGCCTGGCGGGGCGGGGCGGGCGACACACCGGGCGATGACTGCCTGGGTTTCGGCGCGATCAGCACTGGACGCGGGTTCGAGATATCCGGCCCGTTCCGCGTTTCAGGCTGTCGCTGAAGAGACCACGGATCCGGCGGACAGGACCGCATCCGCGTCCCCTGTGGTGGCTGGCACCTCACACAGTCCCGCCAGGCGCGTTCCGCGTCTTCCACCGCTGAGTCGGCCTGATGTCGGTGTGTCCTGTGTGGTGCGGAAGTAGTGCGCCCTCACAGTCGAAAGACGCGGTCGTACATCTCGATGCCGTTGCTGCGTGGCTCGGGTGCACTGGGGCGCAACTGATAGGTGGGTTGACCATCCGGTTTGAGCGTCGTGTGAAGGAACAGGTGTGCCTGATCGTCCATCTCATCCAGGCTTTTGGCGAGTTGGTACATGTGCGTGACGTACACGACGCGGATTCCCCGCCGGGTCAGGGCCAGCACGATGTTCCGGGCGATCTCGGATCCTTCCTGCTCATATGTTGAGGCAAAGGACTCGTTGAACAGGATCAGGGACCCGGGCACGAGGTCCCGAATGAGATTGCTCATGCGCGTCAGTTCCTCATCGAGCTTTCCGCTGGTGATGGAGGCGTCCTCTTCGCGCTTGAAATGGGTGAGGAGCTGGGCGGCCGGCGAGATGCGCAGTGAGCGGGCAGGCACCGGTAGGCCTGCCTGAGTGAGTAGTTGGGCGAGTCCGATGCTGCGCAGGAACGTTGACTTGCCCCCGCTGTTCGCACCGGTGATGAGGACGAGTGCGCGCCCGTCGGCATCGAGGTCATTCGTGATGGGGGCGTCCAGCCCTCGCAGGGCGAGCCCGGCGTCGCAGAGAGCGCTGAACGACAGCACTGGCGTGGTGCTCTCATCGGGTACCGGAAAGCACGTGGGGACGTGGCGGCGCTGGAAGGCGTGCAACAGGTTCAGCGCACCCACGTAGAACGCGGTTTCGTGGTGCAGCCGCAGTAGGTAAGCCTGGACGTGTTTGCATGAGTGTTCAAGAGTTTCGGCGAGGTCGTTGAGGCTGAAGTCGCGCATGTGCCGCAGCGCCGTTGCGCCGGCTTCGTCACGGGGCTGGATCGTGACAACCCAGGGGCTCCGTTTCAGTGTGTCGAAGAACTCGCGTATTCGCCCCTGACGTGGAGGAGGCTGAACCACCCGATAGTCGATGATCCCGTTGCCGGGGCTGAGCCGGACGGTGGCGGGTATTCCGGAGCGGAACCTGAGCGAGTCCAGGTTCACTGCGACCTGCTCCAGGTACTCGTCTGACAGGTCTGCACTGGTGGCGGCAAGGAACGAGATGACCCCATCAGAGCGCATCGCACCAGTGTTGGAGTCGGCGACTTGGCGCAACTCCCTGAGGAAGTTCAGCAGCACGGACAACAACTCGACGCTGCTGTGCAGACGGCTCTCG
>CBDTVQ010000374.1:0-2448 GCA_965364045.1 uncultured Tessaracoccus sp.
TTCGTTGAGACCGGCAACACGGCCGTGGTCAACGGCCTCGGCTGGTACTACGTCTTGCTCACCACCGGGTTCGTGGCCTTCAGCGTCTGGATCGCTTTTGGTAGGCGCGGCGACGTCGTCCTGGGCAAGGATGATGAAGCGCCTGCCTATTCCATGCGGAACTGGTTCGCCATGCTGTTCGCAGCGGGTATGGGCATTGGACTCGTCTTCTGGGGTGTCGCGGAGCCGCTGTCACACATGGCATCGCCGCCGCCTGACGTGGCAGGCGGCACTGAGGAGGCCATTGCGCAGGCGGCCATGAACCGCACCTTCCTCCACTGGGGTCTGCACGCCTGGGCCATCTATGTCGTGGTCGGCCTGTCCATCGCGTACGCCGTGCACCGCAGGGGTCGACCCGTCAGTATCCGTTGGGCGTTGGAGCCTGTCCTGGGTGAAAGGGTCCACGGCTGGCTCGGCAACGTTGTGGACGTCATCGCGATCGTCGGAACGATCTTCGGAGTTGCGACCTCGCTGGGGTTCGGTGTCGCCCAGGTGGCCGGCGGTCTGGAGTTCCTCGGCATCGCCGAGGACACCACCCCACTGCAGGTGGGGCTGATTTTCGGAGTGACTGCACTGGCCACGCTGTCTGTGGTGAGTGGGCTTGACAGGGGCATCAAGTGGTTGTCGAGCATCAACATGGGTCTCGCTGCCATCCTGCTGGTGATAGTGCTGCTCGCCGGGCCGGCCACGCTGTTCGTGTTGCGTGAGTTCGTGCAGTCGCTCGGTTCCTACCTGCAGAACTTCTTCGGTCTCAGCTTCAGGACCCTGCCCTTCCACGGCGCCACGGGAGAGACCTGGCTCGGCGGCTGGACCACGTACTACTGGGGCTGGTGGATGAGCTGGTCACCGTTCGTCGGTATCTTCATCGCACGCATCTCCCGCGGAAGGACGGTCCGGGAGTTCGTGGCCGGCGTGTTGTTGGTCCCGACCCTGGTGACGTTCCTGTGGTTCTCCATCATGGGCGGGACCGCCCTGTGGGAGCAGCGCTTCGGCGGGGGATCCCTCATCGATGCCGACGGGGGCGTGGACCAGAACATAGCGCTGTTCCAGATGCTGGAGCTCCTGCCCGGGTCGGCCGTCCTCGCGGGCCTCGCCATCATCCTCATCGTCGTGTTCTTTGTCACGAGCTCCGACTCGGGATCATTCGTCATTGACATGATCTCCCATGGCGGTAGCACCACCCCGCCTGTGTGGTCGCGCGTCATGTGGTCATTGCTGGAGGGCACCATCGCAGCTGTGGTGTTGATGGCAGCCGGGGACGCGCTGGGTCTGAGGGCACTTCAGGTGCTGGCCATTCTCGTGGCGGCGCCATGGAGCGTCGTCATGGTCGTGATGTGCATCTCCACCGCCAAGGCCCTTGGCGCAGAGAGCAAGCGCACTCTGCGCCTGGAGAGGGCGGCCTTCCGCAGCGAGTTGGTGGAGGAGATCCGCGAGGTCGAGCAGGTGGAGGAGAAGCCGACCCATGGCCGTGCATCACGCCGTCGATGATCCTTCCGATCCCGCCCTGTCGGACTACGTCAACCTGCGTGACTCCCAGCTGAGACGACGATTGGAGCAGGCCGAGGGGCTTTTCATCGCGGAGGGAGAGAAGATCATCCGGCGTGCCGCTGACGCAGGTTGCCGGCCACGATCCCTCCTGTTGCAGGAACGCTGGCTGCCCGCACTGGAGGACTTGCTCGACCGCTGGGATGATGTGCCCGTGTTCGTGGCCGGGTCTTCCTTGATGGAACAGGTCAGCGGGTTCAATGTCCACCGGGGTGCCATGGCCGCCTTCGAGCGACCAGCCTCCCGCAGTTGGGACGACGTCTTGTCCGGCAGCCGGATCATGGTCTGCCAGGACATCGTCGATCACACCAACATGGGCTCCATCATGCGCGTCGCGGCTGCGCTGGGGTGGGATGCCGTCGTGTTGTCGCACGGTTCTGCAGATCCGCTCTATCGGCGGGCCATCAAGACTTCCATGGGCGCCTCGCTGCAATTGCCGTGGCGACGAATGGAGCACGATGGTGACGACCTGCAGCGGATTGAGGACGCCGGGTTCCAGTTGGCGGCCACTGCCCTGTCCAGCGATGCGGTGACGCTTGATGCTTTCGAACCGACGGATCGAGTCGCGCTGTTGCTCGGCACGGAGGGGCAGGGGCTGTCCTCCGATTGGCTCGAAAGGGCCGATGCCTCCATTCGCATCCCCATGGCTGAGGGTGTCGATTCACTCAACGTGGCAACGGCGGCTGCCATCTGCGGCTGGGCTCTGCGGCCCGTCGCTGCCGCCTGCTGAAACCGCTGACCTTTGCCTCGGTGCGTCGGCACAACATGCCGGGTTCACTTCGCACCGAGCCGTATGTTTCCTTGGTGGACAGCGGATGCGGCATGTCCGGACGGGTCCCTGCGGGAGGACAAGAGCGGGGGCCG
>CBDTVQ010000375.1:0-2439 GCA_965364045.1 uncultured Tessaracoccus sp.
TGGAGGGTGTAACCGCAACATCCAGAGCGCCAGAAGAACTGGGCGTATCGAGATTGCCACCTTGGTCAATGTCCTGGGACGCGTCGCTGCCGCCTCGTCCTGTGTCCATGGGCGCAGATTCTGCGATGCGAGGGACCAAAGCCTCCTGGGCGGACTCGGTGATCCTTGCGTCCGCGGGTAGTGACAGCTGCCACCCGATGTCGATCTGGTCGGGATCAGCCACCACACTTCGGTTGGCGTCGAAGATCTCGGGCCATCGATACGCATCCCCGAGATGCTCTTCCGCCAGATCCCACAGGGTGTCATCGCGCTCCACGATCACAAGTGCGGCTTCTGCAGGTTGCGCCTGGCTCGACGGCCCAGCAGGTGCAGGTAACTGGATGATCTCACCAGGCGTCAGGACCGTGCTTGCCGTCATTCCGGGGTTGCTGGCAACAATGATCCTCCAATCCGCGCCATTGCCAAGCTCGCGCTCGGCAACGCCCCACAGTTCGTCGCCGGCGACGACGGCATAGTCACGTGAGGGCTTTGTTTGATCCGCGAGCGATGGCGCGACACTTACTGTGAGCTGTTCAACCTCCTGTGGCGCGTGGCTGGCGGGAGGCGGTGCGGGCTCGTCCGCTTGGCTGGACAGAACAGGCGAGAGAGCCAGGGTCAGGAGAGCCCCCACTGCAGGCTGGAGCCAGGTGATGCCTGGCAGGTGGATGCGAATTCTCCTGCGGGAGAGAAGCGAGATCAGCTCGGTGATCGTGGTCACTGCGATGATCAACCAGGCCACCCATCCCACGACACTGAGCAGTCCAAGAAGAATCGCCCCATCGTCAGGACGGATCAAAGCCGTGCTCCAGGGGACCTCTACGAGGGAGAAGGGGTCACCCCATGCCAGGAGCAGGGCAGGGACGCCCCCCAAGAGCACTGCCAGCATCAACAACGCCACGAGCGCTTTGAGCGCTTTCATCAATTTCCTCCCCTCTCGACCCTGGGTGTTCCATGGATTCTTTATCTGCCAGATCCTTCTCAGGCAGGGAGGCGTGCTTTCACGTAAGCAGTGATGACGGTCACTATGAGGACCGCGACGGTGACGGCTCCAGCGAGCAGGATGGCGTTTTCGGTGGACTGGGAGAGTCCTCGCTCGTTTTTCTCCACGGGTGAGCCGTGGGTGAGCTGCCACCACACCGCCAGGGCGACTTGTAGCGTTTTCATGAGTTTCCTTCCTTTCCTTTCACTGTGGTCACCTCGAGTAGGTGAACCCACTTGTCCACAGGATTTCTGGGCCTGTTTGTCATGAGATGGTCAGTTTCAACAGGGGCGGGATGATGAACGTCAGGCCAAGCAGCAGGGCTGGAAGAGTCATCCACAGCGTCAAGGACTCCGTGGCCTCATGCGCCGCCGCGCGTTGCTGCGCGAGGTGTGAGTCCCTGAGTTCCCTGACCCGTGCCTGCAGTACGCCCGCGAGGGCGGCTCCCTGTTCTTCGAGTTTCATGACGTCTGCGAAGTCGTCGAGTTCCGGGATGTTCCACTCCCTTCCAACCCGCCGCAGTTCGGGCCACGGGGTGGTCTGTTCGAGACGTGCACGCTCCAACCCTGACGTGATGCGACGAAACAGCGGTGCGTCGGAGATGCCGGCCGCCGCCGCGACTGCCTGTGAGGCGGAAGCGTTTGCCATGCGCTCGAGTGCCACGAGATCGAAGAATGTGTGGATGCTTTCGGTGGTGGTTCGACGAAGCTGAACCGACGAACGCGACAGGCGCAGGTCCGCCAGGAAATAGCCACCCACTCCGCCGAGGACAGAGAACAGTAACGGAAGGGGCCCGGGTGTCGCGCCCAGAACAAACTGCAGCACCAACCACAGGGTGGGCAACAGCAAGCCGGTCAGCGTGAGGACCAGTTTCTCGGTGAAGAAATCTGCGACGGAACGATCCTGCAGGAGAAGCAACTGCTGCTGCCTCATGGTGAGGGGCAGGCGAAGACGCCGCTGCAGCCACCCTCCCAGAGCCTCCACGCCCACGAGATGGTCACTTTCCTGCTGGAGCGGGAGGGTGTCCACGCCGTCCAGCACCGTCAGCGCGTCACTCAGACGAAGAGTTCGCCTCAGTGAACCGACAACTACCACGGCAACACCGAGCCCCACGATGGTTCCGCACAGCACCATGAGCCCCAGGACGCTGATCATGGGGAACCCCGGAGGAAACGCGCTGCCGGTGCCGGGATGGTGCGGCGACGAAGCATGACCAGCGCTCCCACGTAGGCCGCTGCCAAGCCGACAGCCAATGCCTGACCGAGCGGGCTTCGGTAGGGCTCGAAAAAGTTTCCGCCCAGCAGGATGGAGCCACCAAGCACCACCAGCGTGATGATGGTCACCTGCCTCACCACGGCCCTGGGCTTGGCACGCTCGGATGAGATTTCACGCAGAGCATGCAATCGCTCCTGGGTGTTCTC
>CBDTVQ010000376.1:0-2436 GCA_965364045.1 uncultured Tessaracoccus sp.
TCTCTATTTCGAGACCAAGCTTGACCTGTTCGAGCAACTCGTCGAGGACCTCAACCGGCGCGTGCGGCGGGCCATGAGTGAGGCCTCCCGTGCGGCTCCCAACCGCATCGAGGCCGAGCGTGCCGGCTTCCGCGCGTTCTTCCGCTTCACCGCTGATCACCCCTCGCTCTACCGCGTCGTCCGTGAGGCCGAACTGGTTTCCCCCGGCGCGCTCAGGCTCCACTACGGGCGCATCGTCGACGGCTACATCGAAGGCCTGAAGCAGGCCGGGGACGCCGGTGAGATCGGCGATATCGATCCCACCGTCGCTGCCTGGGCGCTCATGGGCGTCGGCGAGATGATCGGCATGCGCTGGGTTCTCTGGCCCGACGGTGACGCCGGCGAGGATTCGGACCCCCTTGCGAGCGGCACCACCGAGGTGCCCGAAGAGGTTTTCGAGCAGATGATGCTCTTCATCGGGCGCGCACTCGGACGCCCCGATGCCCACTCGACCAAGAATCCTCCCCCGCAGCCGTCACAAGAAGGAGAACCGCAATGACCGATCTCTTGGGCGTCACCAGCAACTGCCTCAACCCGGCGTATGTGAACACGCCGTTGGTGCAGAAGCAGATCGCAGACCAGGCCCGCATCCACGGCATCCCCGAGGCTCGATGACCACCTACACGAGCCTGCGTGTGCCCGTCCGGGGTGGTGAACTGGTCGGTGGCCTCTGGACGCCTGAAGGCTCCGAGGATTCGTCGCCGGTTCTGGCCATTCATGGCATCACCGCCTCGCACATGAGTTGGCCGCTGGTGGCTGAGCAACTGGGGACGCGTGTGGTGGCATGTGACCTGCGCGGTCGTGGGCGCAGCAACAACCTGCCCGGCCCCTGCGATCTGCGGACCCACGCATTGGACATGCAATCTGTGATCGAGCGCCTGGGGTTGGAGCGCGTCGTGGTGGCGGGCCATTCGATGGGGGCCTTCGTTGCCGTCCGGCTCGCAGAGATCGCTCCTGAGCGGATTGCCTCACTGGTACTGATCGACGGCGGGCTCCCCATCGCACCACCACCGGGGGTGGCTCCCGAGGACGTCGCCGCACTCGTGTTGGGACCTGCCCTGAGCCGTCTGTCCATGACATTCACCACTCGTGCCGAGTACGTGGAGTTCTGGCGCTCCCACCCAGCGCTCGGCCCGTACTGGAACGACACCATTGAGGGCTACGTCAACTACGACCTGGAGGGCGACGCCCCCCATTTTTCTGCCTCCTCCAACCCCGACGCTGTTGCCGAGAACTCGCTGGAACTCGACGGCGCCGACGGGTACCGCGAAGCCTTGTCCGGGTGCACGCTGCCCATCGAGTTCCTGCGCGCACCCCGCGGCCTGGGAGACCAGGTACCGCCGCTGTATCCGGACGCCGAGATCCTGCGGCTCGCCGGGGAGTTTCCCGAGGTCTCGTTCAGAGAACTGAGGGACGTCAATCACTACACGATCGTGCTGGGGCAGGGCGGCGCGTCCCAGGTGGCCCCGGTCATTGAGGAACACGTGGCCCTGGCGGCGTACAAGGAGGTCATCTGAATGAGTATCGACAAGGTGGTTGATTCGGCCACGGAGGCAGTGTCGGTGGTCACGCCGGGCTCGCGTATCGCCGTCGGCGGCTTCGGCCTGTGGGGATTCCCATGGCACTGATCGAGGCACTCCGTCAGGCGCAGGTGGGCGACCTCGGCATCGACGGATCCGCCAAGATCGTCGAGGAATGCAGCCTCCCCCTGACCGGCCGAGGCGTCGTGAACCGGATCATCACTGATCTGGCCGTCATCGACGTCACCGAGAACGGCCTCGTCCTGGTCGAACTCGCCCACGGCGTCACCATGGTCGACGTCCGAGCCGCTACCGCAGCACCCCTGATCCTCGACCCAGCACTGGAGCTGACATGAACCTGATCCTCGACGGCATCACCGTCTCCCTCGTCGCAACTTCCCGCTTGAAGGCGCAGGTGCTGGAGCGTCCCTCCGAGCAGGAGCGCCCGTGCGCGACCGTCGTCTTCGTGCACGGCAACGTGTCCTCCTCGTTGTTCTTCCAGCCACTCATGCTGGCGCTGCCGCCGGATGTCCGCGCCCTCGCCGTTGATCTGCGGGGCTTCGGTGGATCCGAGACCCTTCCCGTTGACGCCACCCGGGGTCTGCGGGACTTCTCCGACGACGTCGCCTCCGTCCTCGATGAACTCCAGACGGGCCCTGTGCACCTCGTGGGCTGGAGCATGGGTGGCGGGATCGTGATGCAGTACCTGCTGGACCACCCGGACATGGTCACCTCCCTCACACTGCAGGCGCCCGTCTCCCCGTATGGCTTCGGCTCGACCGCTGGTGTCAACGGCGAACTCGTCAACAATGCGGCCGGCTGTGGTGGCGGCGGGGCAAACCCCGATTTCATCGCCCGTCTGCAGGCCGGCGACGAC
>CBDTVQ010000377.1:0-2434 GCA_965364045.1 uncultured Tessaracoccus sp.
GAAACGTCCGACCTGATCTGACCGGAGACCAGCCCCCGCTGGACAATGTCGAGAACCGGGGCGAAGACCTGCCCGCGCCGGCGCAGGAATTTCGGGTCCCGATCGGCCCCCTCCATCAGGAGCGGCCAGAACCGGCCTCCCAGGGAGATCAGGGCAGCAATGACGCGGCTCAACGCCTCCTGCGCACTCCTCTCCTCTACGCAGGCAGCATGGACCGCCTCCTGCGCAGCGGTGAGTGCATCATCCCTCAGCGCCTCCACCAGCTTTTCCCGGCTGCCGAAGTGCCTGTAGAGCGTCGCCCGCGTCAGACCCGCCAATCGCGCAACTTCACTCAGCGACGCGTCCGAGTCCTTGGCCAGCGCACCGGCGGCCGCCTCCAGCAGCACGCGCCGATTCCGCTCCGCATCAATGCGGGCAGGTGGCAGATTCTCCATCGCAATACTCCCTGCATGCTGGAACGAATTTGCCCGGGGATGGGCACGCCGTTCAGGGTATCCCCTGACGATTCGCCGAAGGATACGAACACCGGCTCCACAGCGTGCCAGCTCATCCGAACCGCGCTTCACTGTGTCTTTTGACGACGGTGCATGGCTGCTTGCCTGACCCCGGCGGCTCAATCCATCCATCGGGGGCTACCGTTGCCGACAACCCCAGAAGCATTTGGAGGACCACATGGCCGCGACCGCAATCCTGCAGGTGGATGGGCAAGACATCGAGCTTCCCATCATCACTGGCACCGAGGGTGAGAGGGCCATCGACATCTCGTCGCTGCGTTCTTCCACCGGACTGATCACACTCGACGACGGCTACGGCAACACCGGGTCCGCCGCGTCAAGCATCACCTTCATCGACGGCGACAAGGGCATCCTGCGATACCGGGGAGTGCCCATCGAAGACCTCGCAGAACGCTCTTCATTCATCGAGACGGCAGAACTCCTGATCTTCGGTGAGCTGCCGGATCCTGAGGAGCGTGACAAGTTCCGCCAACTACTGGTGCAGAACTCCGCACTGCACCGGGACATGCGCAAACATTTCGACGGGTTCCCCGCCGACGCGCATCCCATGGCCATCCTCTCGGCGATGATCAACGCCCTGCAGGCCTACGATCTGCCGGAAATTCACATCTCGGACGATACGACGTTCCGACGCGCCGCAGCCGCGTTGTTGGCCAAGACCCGAACCATCGCCGCCGCCTCGTACAAGTCGCACATCGGGCAACCGATCGCGTACCCCCGCTACGACCTTCCCTACGCCGAGAACCTCCTTCACATGATGTTCTCCGTGCCCTATCGGGACTACGTTCCCACGCCTGAAGTGGCGCACGCGTTGAACATGTTCTTTGTCCTCCACGCCGACCATGAGCAGAACTGCTCCACCTCCACCGTGCGCATGGTGGCCTCAGGGGGCGCCAACCTCTACGCATCCGTATCCGCGGGCGTGAACGCACTGTGGGGGCCAAGGCACGGCGGCGCAAACATGGCAGTGCTGGAGATGCTGGAGCACATCCATCGAGATGGCATCCCCGTCAGTCGCTACATCGACCAAGCCAAGGACCGCACCTCCGACGTGCGCCTCATGGGCTTCGGGCACAGGGTGTACCGCAACTTTGACCCCCGGGCGACGATACTGAAGAAGGCAGCACACGACCTCCTGGAGTCGATGCACATCACCGACCCGCTTCTGGACATTGCGCAGCAGGTGGAAGAGGCAGCCCTGGCCGACGACTACTTCCGCGAGCGCAAGCTGTATCCCAACGTCGACTTCTACTCCGGCATCATCCTGCGAGCCATCGGTATCCCCACCGACATGTTCACGGTGATGTTCGCGATCGGACGCACCCCGGGCTGGATTGCACAATGGAAGGAAGTGCATGACAATCCCGGCCAGCGCATTCACCGGCCACGACAGCTCTATGTGGGCGAACCCCTGACGCAGTGGCTGCCACCCTCTGAGAGATGATGACCAGGGTCAGCCCCCGCTGATCCCCAATTCGGCGTCGGCCAGGTCAAGATCCGAGCCGGAGGTGTCGTCGTACCAGCCGTGCGGCAGCACGACCTTTCCGCGTGGACTCCCCTGACGTCCACGCGGCGTGCCAAGTTCCGCCTCGGGGAAAGGTGCCTCGTCGTCCAGCTGCGCTACGAGACCATGCAGTTCCTCCAGCGTGGAGACCATCGCGAACTGGCGACGCAATTCCCCCACCGGATAGCCCTTGAAGTACCAGGCCATGTGCTTGCGCAAGTCGGTCATCCCGTGGCGCTCTCCCATGATCCCAGTGAGTAGCGCAGCGTGGCGGGTCAGCATCACACCCACCTCACCCAGGCTCGGGCGTCCGCGACGGGCGTCTCCGGCGAAGGCCGCCGCGAGGTCTCCGAACAGCCAGGGACGGCCAAGACAGCCGCGACCGATGACGACACCATCGCAGCCCGTCTCCTCC
>CBDTVQ010000378.1:0-2433 GCA_965364045.1 uncultured Tessaracoccus sp.
GGCGGGAGCGCCCCATCGATTGATCCAGTTCGCGCCCACCGCGTAGGCGCGGCTGTTCAACAGACGTGAGAATCTGCTGCGGCTGGCGCCGAGCACGATGGCGCGACCCAGCCAGTAAGTCGCGTTGGCGCGCAACATCACTATGACGAACAGGGCACCCACGACTACGAGGAACGGAGCCTGCCACGTGGTGGGGTCCATGCATTCTCCTTGCCCGATTGACTGCCTACCCATCCTAGGTTGCGGGAGAAGTGGCACCCAAGTCCGCTTTTGCTAGGTTGGCAATGAACAGGAGGTGGGCGGTGGCAGACATCAACGACTTTGATCTCGACGAGACGATGGAGATGGCCTGGGACGATTTTTCCGTCCGTCTTGCTGAAGTGCTCTCCGTCATGGATGACACGAGCGATCTTTGTATCTCCGTGGCGGCGAATACGGTGCCCGGAACCACTCCGCCGGTTATCAAGTTCTCCTATCAGGAGCCGTCCACCGTTGCCGCGACTCTCTGGGGCGCTGACCCCGATGTCCTGACGAGGTTGGGGTGGCACCCCGACGTCGACGGAGCGTACTGCGTCCAGTGGGATCAGGAGGACACCTCAGAACTGGCGCTGCTGGTGACCCGGACGATGAGGGACGGGCTGGGAGCCATTCACCCGGTATTCCTGGAGCCGGATCAGCTCAGCGACATTCTCAGACCCGGCGTGCCCATGGAGCGTGGGATCGACGTTCTTCCTGGTCCTTTTGGCATCGTCATGCCCACGAGTCGGGATGAGCTGGATGCCATTGTTGGCGCGGAACTCGAAGAGGCCTTCGGCCATCCACCCATGCGGGACAGCCAGGGTGACGTGGCCATCCGCATCGGCTCCACCATGCTTTTCCTCCGATCCACCCCTGACTTCGAGGAATTGGTGTTGTTCGCCGTGCTGGTCCACGACGTGGAGGGGCGCTCACGCGCCTGCGAAGTGCTGAATGACCTGAATCGCGAATCGAGATACTGCCGATTCTCCCTTCACCTGGACAGGGTCTTCGTGCAGGTCTCGGTCCCTGCCAGGCCATTCGTTCCCACACATCTCAGGAAGGCACTCGCCAGCATCTCGCAGATGGCCGATGGCATAGATGACGAACTGGCCACGCGCCTGCGTGGACGCACCACATTTGGCTAGAGTTGGGCGCCATGACGAGCAACCCTGTGGACGATGGCTATTTCGCTTCGCTGGACGATGCGGAATGCCGCAAACTGCTGGCTAGCTGCAGCGTGGGAAGGGTGGCCTGGCAGTCGTCCACGGGCATCAACGTCATGCCCGTCAACTACCGGGTGCTGGAAAACCATGTGGTGTTCCACACATCACAGGTCGGGCCACTTGCCTCACTGCTGCAGCCCACTCACGTGGGCTTCCAGGTGGACGAGATCGACGTCGAAGCGGCCGTGGGGTGGACATTGCTCGTCCGCGGAACCACAGGTCCCGCGGTGGGCCTAGACTCCATCTCATGGGTGCCGGACGGGCGCCATGTGGGCGTGGCCATCGCTCTGGAGTGGCTCGGTGGCCGTGTTGTCTCGGGAACACCGAACTGAGTAGATCCAAGGAGATCGTGATGGAGCAGTCCGACAAGCAGGACATCCCCGGGGACCAGCCGGTCAGGAACCCTCTCGTCGTGGTGGGTGTGGACGGGAGCGATGACGGCCTGCGGGCCGTGCGTTTCGGCGCCAACACCGCCCGCACCTTCGGCGGGGAACTGATGCTGGTGCATGCCGTCGATGACGCAATGCTGGCAGGAGCCTGGGGTGTCGTCTATGACCCCGAGGTGCTTCAGAATGCAGGCGTGAGCGCCAACGCCCAGGCAAAGGAGCTTGCTCTCGAGCTGGGCCTGCCCGAGGACAGGATACGCACCGAGGTGGTCCTCGGCTCACCTGGAGGTGTACTGGGCCGCCTCAGTGAAGTGGCTGACCTGCTCGTGCTGGGCCGCCGATCAGTATCCGGCCTGGAACGCATGTTCGTCGGCTCCACGAGTGTGTCCGTTGTCTCCAACGCGTCCTGCCCCGTCCTGGTCATTTCCGCGGCCGCCCACCCGATAGATGTGGGCAGTAAAAAAATCATCGGGGTGGGGATGAACACCAGCCCTGGGAACCACTCCACTTTGGAGGAGGCCTTCAAGCAGGCCATGCGCTTCCATTCGTCACTGGAAATAGTGCACGCCCTACAACCCCCGATCGGAATCTTTTCGAAGAAGCTGAGTCCCGATGACCTGGAGGAGCAGTTGCGCTTCATCCGCGGCGGCATCAAGGCACTGGCCAAGTCCATCGCACCGCGCTATCCCGACGTCACCTACAAGGTGATCGCAGTGGCGGACAGCCCCATCAACGAATTGGTGAGTAGATCCAGCGGCTGGGACGCACTGGTCCTCGGTGTCGGCAACGGCGGTTTCGGTCTTGGT
>CBDTVQ010000379.1:0-2433 GCA_965364045.1 uncultured Tessaracoccus sp.
GCACTCCCCTGCATGAGCAGACCTTCGTTCCACAACGCTTCTGAGGAGGCCAAATACCGCAAACGCCCTGATTCAGGAGATCTCCGGGACACCAGCAGTACCGCGCTGTCGAATCCCCTGTGAGTGCCTCCAACTTGCATGCCTCGGTAAACTCACGTCCATGAAGCCCACCCTTGTCGCCACCGATCTCGACGGCACCTTCCTGGGGGCCAACAGCACAGCACACCCCGGCAACATTGCCGCTGCGAAGGACATTGTCGCTGCGGGCATCACCCTGGTCATCGCCACGGGTAGACCACGACGCTGGTTGCAACAAATCAGCGAGCTGAGGGAGTTGAATCCTCTGGTGATCGCCAGCAACGGCGCCTCCGTCGGCCCCCTCACCGCCGAGCAGCCTGATTTCTTCCATCCCATCTCCGCTGCCTCCATCGAGTCTTTTGCCGCCGCCCTGCCAGCCGAACTGGAGCCGACATTCGCGGTTGAGTACGCCGTCGAATGGGGCCGTGAGAAGGGCTACCCACCCGCGCCCCTCAACGATCAGGCCGTGCATGTGGAGTCCTTGCCGGAGCTGCTTCGACGGGGCGACGTCATCAAGGTGCTCGCCCGCACAGAGCATCTCAACACCGACGACTGGGCGCCGATCGCTCTCGAGGCTGCAGGATCCGCACTGACCGCCACGTTCTCCTGGTTCGATCAGCACGGCACCGTCGAGATCAGCGCCACTGGCGTGAGCAAGGGCAGTGCCCTGGCTGAGGTCCTCGCCACGCTGGGTATTTCTCCCAGCGAATGCGCAGCCTTCGGGGACATGCCGAATGACCTGGAAATGCTTCGTCTCGTGGGCAGCCCATTCGTCATGGCCGGCTCACACGAAAGCATGTTCGAGCACGGCTTCACTGCCATCGGCCACCACCATGAGGGTGCCGTCGGGGAGCAGTTGCGCAGATACCTCACCTGACCTGCCTCCCTCTCACGGACGCCCACTTCTGCGTGCTCCTGACGAGAAAGTTCCGAAACACATCCGTCGAGCATGGTTGGATCGAGCATGACCATCACGCGCACGCCGGAGCCGCTCAATTCTGCTGCGGACAGCCATGACTGGATCCGGGTGCAGGGCGCCCGGGAAAACAATCTGCGCGACATCAGCGTTAATATTCCCAAGCGTCGGCTGACGGTGTTCACAGGCGTGTCCGGATCCGGCAAGAGCTCCCTGGTGTTCAACACCATCGCCGCGGAATCCCGCCGCCTCATCAACGAGAGCTACAGCACGTTCATCCAGGGATTCATGCCGTCAATGGATCGGCCAGACGTGGACGTCCTGGAGGGGTTGACCACCGCGATCATCGTCGACCAGGAACGGATGGGTGGTGATCCCCGCTCCACCGTGGGCACGGCGACCGACGCCAACGCCATGCTGCGGATCGTCTTCAGCCGGCTCGGGAAACCACACATCGGCTCGTCCCAGGCGTTCTCGTTCAACATCGCCTCAGCCAGCGGCAGCGGTGCTGTCACGGTGGAGAAGGGCGGTCGTACCACCAAGGAGCGGCGCAGCTTCACCGTGACGGGTGGCATGTGTTCGCGGTGCGAGGGTCGTGGCTCCGTCACCGACTTTGACCTGAGCGCGCTCTACGACGACTCCAAGTCCTTGAACGACGGCGCCCTCACCATTCCCGGCTACAGCATGGACGGCTGGTATGGCCGGATCTACACACAATCCGGTTTCCTCAAGGCGGACAAGCCCATCCGCGACTACACGGCGAAGGAACTCGACGCCCTTCTGTACAAGGAGCCCACCAAGATCAAGGTGGACGGCATCAACCTGACCTATGAGGGACTCATCCCCAAGATCCGCAAGTCCTTTCTTGCCAAGGACATCGACGCGGTACAGCCCCACATCCGGGCCTTCGTGGAGCGCGCTGTCACCTTCACGGCCTGCCCGGACTGTCGTGGCACCCGGCTCAACGAGGGTGCCCGCTCATCCCGGATCGACAACAAGAACATCGCAGATGCCTGTGCAATGCAGATCAGCGATCTCGCCGAATGGGTGCGTGGCCTCGATGCGCCGTCGGTGGCGCCACTGCTGGAGAAGCTGCAGCAGACGCTCGATTCCTTCACCGGTATTGGGCTGGGATACCTGTCGTTGGAACGCTCTGCCGGGACATTGTCCGGCGGTGAAGCGCAGCGGACGAAGATGATTCGGCACCTCGGCTCGCCCCTGACCGATGTCACCTACGTCTTCGACGAGCCCACCGCCGGTCTTCACCCCCACGACATTCAGCGGATGAATGACCTCCTGCTCCGGCTTCGTGACAAGGGCAACACTGTGCTCGTGGTTGAGCACGAACCGGAGACGATCGTGGTGGCAGACCATGTCGTCGACCTCGGCCCCGGCGCCGGCACTGCTGGGGGCACCATTTGCTTCGAGGGCACCGTCGA
>CBDTVQ010000380.1:0-2430 GCA_965364045.1 uncultured Tessaracoccus sp.
GGCGGGGCAGAAACACCATGGCTATCGCGACGCGCTGCACCTGACCACCGGACAGTTGGTGGGGATAGCGTCCGAGGAAGGCGTCGTCGTCGGGCAGACCGACCTCGCGGAGGATCTCCCGGATCCGGCCGAGGCGTTCATCCACCTCTCCCAGGTCGTGCTGGTCGAGCAGTTCGCGTAGCTGCTTGCCGATCCGGATTGCCGGGTTCAGCGACGAGCTCGGATCCTGCGGCACGTAGCCGATGGTCACACCTCGGATGCGACGCACCTGGACGAGGGACAGGGCTGCCATGTCGTTGTTGTCAATCAACACTGTTCCGTTGCTGATCTCTGCCCCCGTGCGGGCATATCCCAGCAGCGCTGTTCCAGCAGTGGTCTTCCCAGAGCCGGATTCCCCCACCAGCCCGACGATTTCGCCGGGCTGAATGATCAGATCGAAGTCGTCCACCACATCGACTGAGCTGCCGGTCAGGCCAACCCGCAGACCACGAACGGTGCAGACGGAGACATCGTTGCTCTGCGTCGTGCTCATGCTTCTCCCTTTGCCGCGCGCTGGCCGATGCCATCCGCGATCAGATTCGTGCCGAGCGTGAACAGGCCGATGATGATGACCGGCGCCAGCACACCCCAGGGCTGGATCAGGAGGGCGAGCCGGTTCTCGTTGGTCATCTGCCCCCAGTCTGCGGCACCAGGATCGGCCGCGAAGCCGAGGAACGCGATGCCGGCAACGATGCCGATCGAGTAGGTCAGACGGAGTCCGGCTTCGGCAAGCATGGGCACCACCATGTTCGGTCCCAGCTCGACGGCCACGATCCGCCAGCGCGGCTCTCCCAATGCGTCCGCCGCTGTGATGAAGTCGTTTTTCACGTAGGTGAGGGCAACACCGCGCGACATCCGGGCGACACGAGGGGCGTGCGTGAATCCCACCAGAAGTACGATCAGCCACCACGTGGGCTCATCCACCGCGCTGAGCACCAGCAATGCCAGCAGGATCTGTGGAAAGGCCAGTGCCACGTCGTTGAGTCGCATGACGATCTCGTCGAACCAGCCACCAATGTAGGCGGCGAGCACCCCGATCACCAGCCCGGTGACCACACCGAGCGCTGCCGACAGCAACGCCACCACCAGGATTGAGCGTCCACCGTAGAGCACTCGCGACAACACGTCCTGCCCGAGGTAGTCGGTGCCCAGAAAGGCGCCGTCGAATGTGTACGGCCTGCCGACGAGCTCGTACTCGCCGTACGGGGCGATCCAGGGACCGATGACGGCCAACGCCACGACGAGCAGCGTGATCGCGAGCCCGATTGCGATGCGGGGATCTCGAAGCGCCTTCATGATGACATCGCCGTCCTGGCTCGGGGTGTGGCCAGGATGGACAGAACATCCGCCAGCAGATTGACAACGACATAGAACGCGGCAACGAGCATGGCGACGGCCTGCACCATGGGGAAGTCAGAGTTCCGGACGGAGTCAACCAGGGCCGCACCAATACCCGGGTAGGCGAAGAGATACTCCACCAGCACCACTCCACCCACCAGCCATGCCAGCTGCAACGCCGTGACCTGGATGGTGGGCACGAGAGTATTGGGAAGCGCGTGCCGGATCAGGACCGTGTTCTCGGGGATGCCCTTGAGACGGGCCAGCTCCACGTAGTCGGAGTCCATGACCTCAACCAAGTTCGAACGCAGGATGCGGGCGAGGTAGGGCGTGACCGCTATGACAAGGGTGGCGACTGGAAGGATGAGGGAAAGCGGTCGGCCCCACGGCGCGTCGCCCGGCGGCACGATCGTCACTGCCGGCAGCAGATGCATGACCGAGGTGGAGAACACCGTCACCAGCACGATGCCCGTGACGAACTCCGGGATGCCGGCCAGGGACAGGGTCACCACTTGGATCGTGTTGTCGACCCACGAACCACGGAAGCGCGCCGACAGGAGCGCCAGGAGCAGTGACAGGGGAATCATGATGAGCGCGGTGACCAACACGAGGAAACCACTGTTGATCACCTGATTGCCCAGCAGTTCCGTGACGGGCAGACCGTTGGCTATGGAATTACCGGGATCACCGCTCAACAGGCCACCGAGCCACCTGCCGTAGCGCACCAGGATCGGGTCGTCGAGATTCAATTCGGCCCGGATGGTGGCCACCCGCTCGGGGCTGACCGCGAAATCCTTGCCCAAAATGGCCCGGACCGGGTCCCCAAGCGCCGAGGTGGCGAGGAAAACCACCACCGACACCAGCCACAGCGTGATGACCGCCAGTCCCAACCGGCGCAGAACCCATAGGGTCCAGTTCCTCGCCGACGATGCTCCTCTGTTTGAACTCGGGCCGGTCTCGTCAGCGACGTCCTCACTGCCGGGGGGTGTCTGGGGATCCGTGGTTGTGCTCATGACTCATTCCCCCTTCGTCAATCGTGCGCGCTTGAACAAG
>CBDTVQ010000381.1:0-2422 GCA_965364045.1 uncultured Tessaracoccus sp.
GACGGCGCCTCCCCGTCGCAGCGACTCGCCCATGTTGAACTGCCCATCGCCGCCCCCGCCATCCTCGCCGGGATCCGGGCGGGCTTTGTCCTGTCCATGACGGGCGCCATCGTCGGTGAATTCGTCATGGGCGGAGCCGGATTGGGCACGCTGCTGACCATCTCCCGGCAGGCCGCCGACAGCATCGGAGTCTTCGCGGTGCTGGTCTGGATCGCAGCAACCGCGCTCATCCTCCAGGGTTCCATCCAGATCGCAGAACGTGCCAGTACCCGTCGTCTCCAGGGAGAACACTCATGAGAACCACACGTCGTCAGTTGCTCACCGGGACCCTCGCCCTTGTGGCCCTCAGCGGGATGACCGCCTGTACCGGCACCGAGAGTGAACCCGTTGCGAGCGCGACAGTGTCGAGTGCTCCAGCAGTCGAGCCCGTCAAGCTGACGATTGGCCTGACCTATATCCCCAACGTGCAGTTCAGCCCTTTCTACGTGGCGAGGGATCAGGGGCTGTTCACGGAACAGGGCCTGGAAGTGACCCTGCGTCACCACGGTGCGCAGGAGGACTCGTTCGGTGCGCTGCTTGGGGGCAAGGAGGATGTGGTCTTCGCCAGCGGTGATGAGGCCGTCGTGGCATCCTCGGCGGGTTCCACGGTGACCACTTTCGGCACCGGTTTCCAACAGTTCCCGGGCGTGCTGTTGGCGTCAGCGGATTCCGGCATCACGTCCGTGGCTGATCTCCGTGGTCGGACCATCGGGATGCCCGGGCACTACGGTTCCAGCTACTACACGGTCCTGGCCGCCCTCCACATGGCCGGGCTGGAGGATACCGACGTGACGTTGCAGGACATCGGCTTCACGCAGGTCACCGCACTGACCACGGGGCGGGTGGACGTGGTGGTGGGCTACAGCAACAACGAGACGGTGCAGTTCGCAAATGCAGGCTTCGACGTCGTGGAACTGGCAGTGCAGGATCCCGTCACACCCACGTTGGTGGGTCCCGGCCTGACAACTGTGCCCGGCCGGTTGGAGGACGACGTCTTGCGGGGCATCAAGGCAGCACTGCTCAAGGCAGAGGAGAGCATCCTGGCGGATCCCCAGGTGGCCATCGACGCCACCGCGGGGGAGGTGCCCACGCTGTCGGAGGAGGGTCAGGAGGAGACGGCACGAGCCGTGCTCGCGGCCACCTCGAAACTGTGGCTGCGAGACGGGAGCCCCAGCATGGAAGTGGACACCGAAGCCTTTGTCAGGATGGGGAAGTTCCTGACCGAGGTGGGCATTATCGAGGCGCCTCCGAAGGATCCAACCGTCGTGGTGTGACGCCTTCAGGGGGCAGTTCCTCCTCGCCGATCCCGTGGCGGCCGTAGGTGTCCACATGGAGGCGTTTCGGCCACCAGATGGCCGGACCGATGTCGTAGGTGAGAGCCGGCACCAGCACGGTGCGCACCAGGAAGGTGTCCAGCAGCACGCCGAAGGCGACGATGAAGGCCAACTGCAGCAGGAACAGGATGGGCAACACGGCCAGGGCAGCGAAGGTGGCTGCCAGGACGATGCCTGCCGAGGTGATCACACCGCCCGTGACAGAAAGGCCCCTCATGATGCCCACGCGTGTGCCATGTTGCATCGCTTCCTCCCTGACCCGGGTCATGAGGAAGATGTTGTAGTCGATCCCCAGGGCGACGAGGAATACGAACCCGTAGAGAGGCACCGACGGGTCCGCGCCGGGCAGTTTGAGGACGTGGTTGAACACCAGCGCCGCAGTTCCCAGCGCAGTGCCGAAGGAGAGCACGGTCGTCAGAACCAACAGCACGGGTGCCACGATGCTGCGCAGCAGGAACACCAGGATGATGAGGATGACCACCAGCACCACCGGGATGATCACGTTGCGATCCCGGATGGAGGTGTCCTTGGTGTCGATGGCCACGGCGGTGGTGCCACCCACCAGGGCCACATCATCCAGCTCTGCGCGGAGCTCACGGACCGTTTCTTCCGCCTCGGGGCTGTCCCCGGCATCGGTGAGCGTTGCCTGCAGGAGTACCTGAGAGCCGTCGACGGTGGGCTCCGGGGCGGGCGTTCCCGGCGGGCCCAACGGCTGGATGCCGTCGATGGTGACGGGGGCGGAACCCGACGGCGAGTCCGTGGCCAGCACGCTGACGGAGGACACCCCGTCGGAGGCCAGGAGAACGTCGGCGGCTTCCTGCAGGCGATTCTCATCCACGAGGACGTTGGCGGGATCGCCGGAACCGTCAGGGAAATGCTCTGCCAGCACAGCCTGTCCATCACGAGCATCGCTGGCCCCGAGGATGATTTCGCTCGCGGGGACGCCGTCGGCCTTGAGGGTGGGGACGAAGGCCGCGCCCGCAGCAAGCAGGAGCGCGCACACGATCCACGCGGTACGGGGACGCTTGGCAATGAGGCGTCCTGCGAGT
>CBDTVQ010000382.1:0-2408 GCA_965364045.1 uncultured Tessaracoccus sp.
CAGTTCGTCTCCGACAGCGGCTTCGCCAACGACATCATGTGGTCCGGCGCCATCGGCGAGAAGTACGGCGCGGCCCTGAGCAACGTCATCAAGAACGACGCAGATCCAGCGGCCGAGTTCGAGCCCCTGAAGGCCCTCATCGCGAGCGAACTCGAGAAGCTCAAGGGCTGATGTCCGGCGCCACCTCCAGCGTCATCGCCCCGGCCTCCCCCGCAACAGGGAGGCCGGGGCTCTGGCGTCGGCTCCGAGGGCACCAGGGCCGCAACCTGTGGTTCGCCGCCTTCGTGGCCCCCTTCCTGCTGGGGTTGATGGCATTCGTCTACCTGCCCATCGTGTGGAGTGCCTACCTGTCCTTCTTCGAGGCACGCAACACGGTCAATCCGACGCGCTTCGTTGGCCTCGACAACTACACCTACCTGCTGGGTGACAGCCTGTTCATCCAGTCCCTTCTCACTTTCGTGGCCTTCGCGCTGTTCATCGTCCCCACCACCTACGTGGCGTCGCTCGGATTGGCGCTCCTGCTGAACAACCTCAAGTGGGGACAGGCCTTCTTCCGCTCGGTCTTCTTCATCCCGACGGCAGTCTCCTACGTCATTGCCGCCATCATCTGGCGCTTCGCCTTCTTCTCGGGTGCCAGGTTTGGATTGCTGAACCAGGTGATCACCGCTGCCGGAGGAGATCAGGTCAACTGGCTGGGCGGCACCAACAGTCTTTACTGGGTCGCGCTCGTCAGCGTCCGGCTATGGCTGCAGACGGGCTTCTACATGATCCTGCTGATCGCCGGGCTGCAGCGCATTCCCCAAGAAACCTATGAGGCCGCGGCACTCGACGGCGCCGCGGGCTGGCGCCTGCTCCGTTTCATCACGCTGCCCCTGCTCAAGGCGACCAGTCTCGCCGTCGTCCTGCTGCTGGTCATCAATGCATTCCAGGCCTTCGATGAGTTCTACAACATGCTGGGCTCCATCGGCTCCTACCCGCCGTACGCCCGTCCCCCTCTGGTCCACCTGTACCTGATCGCCGTCGGCGGTGGACAGCAGGACCTCGGGGTGGGTGGCGCCGGAACCATGATCCTGACTGCGATCATCGTGTTGTTCGGCGTGGGTCAGAACTTCATCCTCAACAGGAGCAACACATGAGGCAGCGGAAGTTCTGGCTCGGTGTGCGCTACGTCGTCCTCGTTGTCCTGGCGCTGATCTTCATGTTGCCCTTCTGGGTGATCGTTCGCAACGCCTTCTCCACCAACGCCAACATCGTCTCGGCCACCTGGCAGTGGTTCCCGGACCAGCTGAACCTGACCAACCTGCGATCGCTGTTGGAGAATGACTCCGTCGGCATCCTGCGAGCGCTCGTGAATTCGGCCATCCAGAGCGTTCTGCAGACCGCTGGCACTCTTCTCGTCAGCCTGCTCGCGGGCTACGCCTTGGCTCGCTACACGCACCGTGCATCGAAGTTCATGCTGGGGCTGACCCTGTTCACGCTGATGGTGCCCGTGGCGACGATCTTTGTCCCGATGTTCATCATCACCGCGCAACTGGGATGGGTGGACACGTTTCGCGGGTTGGTGGTGCCCACAATCTTCTCCGCCTTCGCCACATACCTGTTCCGGCAGTATTTCCTGGACTTCCCCGAGGAGTTGGAGGATGCGTCCCTGGTGGACGGCTGCAACCCCTGGAGCAGTTTCTGGCGCATCGTGGTGCCGAATTCAAAAGGGATCATCGCCGCCGTCGGCACCATCGTGCTCATCGGCGCCTGGAACGCTTTCCTGTGGCCGAGCCTCGTGGGCCGGGACGCCACACGCACCGTGCAGGTGGCCCTCAGCCAGTTCATGACGAGCCAGGGCGTGCGCTATCCCGAGTTGTTCATGGGCTCACTCATCGTCGTGGCGCCAATGCTCGTGGTGTTCCTCTTCCTGCAGCGCTACCTCGTACAGGGACTCACCACCTCAGGGCTCCGCTGAGTCGTGGCAAACTCTCTGGCATGACAACACATCCCGCACAGGAAGTGGCCCAGCTCATGGCGGGCATCGTCGAGAATCGCACACGCATGTGGGAGCTCGTACGAGAAGTGACAGCCCGTCCTGACGAGGCGGTTGTTGAGCGCTTGAGCTCCGGTGCGTGGGTTGAGGACGTGCGGGAGGCAGTGCAGTGGCTCGGTGAGGCCGCGGACCGCTTCCGGCCCGGACTGCTGGCTGTGGAGGCCGCGGTGGACGAAGGCGCGGCAACTCTGAAGAGTCTGAGCCAGGGGTACGAGGCCATCACCGCCCGGGAAAGCAACTCATTGACCAGAATGATCTCTGACCTCATGGGTCAGCTCTCCGCAGAGAAGCGCGCCTGGGCCAGTGGGGACGACGAGTACGCCAAAACGCTGCGCCTGGCGGAGCACGATCAACTCCACAAGCGAATGGTGCC
>CBDTVQ010000383.1:0-2406 GCA_965364045.1 uncultured Tessaracoccus sp.
CGGACCACACGTTCGTTTTCGACGAGGTGGACGCCGGCGTTGGTGGCGCCGTCGGTCTGGAGATCGGGCGGCGGTTGCAACGCCTTGCCACCACGTCCCAGGTGATCGTGGTCACTCACCTGGCGCAGGTTGCGGCGTTCGCGGACGCGCATTTCGTCGTGGCAAAGGCCAGCGACGGACAGGTGACCACCTCGGACGTTCACCGCCTCGATGACAAGGAGCGCCCCGCAGAACTTGCGCGCATGATGGGCGGATCAGGGGAGTCAGCGGCTGGCGTGGATCACGCCACGGAATTGTGGACGGCCGCCCGCCGCTGAGCGGAGTGGGTTCCACCAAAAATCATGTGTAGACGCCGCCGCCATGGCTAGTCTTGAGGTTGAACCGATCCCCCAAGAGTCCTCAGGAGCACACATGACCCGCGCACTCATCGTCGTCGACGTGCAGAACGACTTCTGCGAAGGAGGCTCGTTGGCCATCGCCGGTGGAGCGGCCGTGGCCGAATCGATCGATGACCTACTGGCTGAGGCCCACGGCTATGACGTCGTCGTCGCGACCCGGGACCACCACATCGATCCCGGTGCCCATTTCAGTGACGAGCCGGATTTCGTTGATTCGTGGCCGCCGCACTGCGTCGTCGACACTACAGGTGTGAAGTTTCACCCGAACCTGGGATTCCGTGACTTCGACGCCGTTTTCGATAAGGGTGAGTACTCCGCGGCCTACTCTGGCTTCGAGGGTGCTGATCACGGAAAGGACGACATCAGCCTGGAGGACTTCCTGAAGGAGCGCGACGTCACCGAGGTGGATGTCTGCGGTCTGGCCACTGACCACTGCGTACAGGCAACCGCGCGCGACGCCTTCGAGGCTGGCTTCGACACCACAGTGTTGCTGGGGCTCACCGCTGCAGTGAGCTCGGACAGCGTCGACGCGCTTGCCGAGCAGTGGAGGGACGACGGTATTTGGGTGTCGCAGGGCTGATGGCCGCGCCTGATGCCAACGCTTCTTCGGCCGCAGAGCTGGCCCATTGTCACTTTGAGCGGTTCACTTCATCAGCGGATTGTGAACACCTCGTCCAGGTCGTAGTCGCCGGCCACGTCCACCTGCCCCAGAAGGCAGGAACCTGGATCTCTATCGGGGCGCCAGCGAAGGAAGCTGACGGCATGGCGGAATCGGCGTCCCTCCAATTGGTCGAAAGCCACCTCCACTACGAGCACCGGCTCCAGCGGGACGTAGTCCGCAGCCCGGTCCGCTGAGAACCTGGATCGGGGGGAGGCAAGTGAAGGATCGACCTCGTCGATGACCAGCGGCGCGAGCTCCGTGATCATTTCGCGACGCATTGCCAGCGGGAAACCGACGATGCCGCCCACCCTGACAAGGGTGCCGTCGTCGTACATGCCCAGCAGCAGGGACCCGACGCCGTCGCCGTTCTTCGCGATGCGGTAGCCGATCACCACTGCTTCGGCGGTGCGCTTGTGCTTGGTCTTGAGCATGGCGCGTTTGCCCTGCTCGTATCTGCCGTCGAGCTTCTTGGACACGACGCCGTCGAGTCCTGCGCCCTCGAAGCGCGTGAACCAGTCAGCGGCGAGCTTCCCGTCCAGGGTTGCAGCGCTGAGGTGGAGCGACGGGTGGGGGATGGGGCTGAAGATTTCTTCCAGGACAATGCGGCGCGATTCCCACGGCTGACCGGTGAGGTCATGGTCGTCGAGAGCCAGAATGTCGAAACAGACGAACTCAGCGGGGGTCTCCTGCGAAAGCTTGGCGACTCGGCTTTCCGCCGGATGGATTCGCTGGCTCAACAGATCCCACGACAGGTGCTGAGCGCCGGGCTCGCCGGCGCGCACGATGATCTCTCCGTCAAGAATGCAACGGTGGGGAAGGGTTTCCATCGCGGGCAGGAGTTCGGGGAAGTAGCGGGTGAGTGGCTTTTTTCCTCGACTCCCCAGGACGATGTCGTCGCCATCGCGGGAGACGATGCATCGGAATCCGTCCCACTTCGGCTCGTGGGCGAAATCGCCCGTCGGAATGGCGTCAACGGACTTCGCCAGCATCGGGGCAATGGGCAACTCCAGCGGCAACATGTGCGTCATCGTCGCACGGCGTGGCGCGGAAGGTTCGGATTTTGCCACTGCCGGTTTTCGGACGGCGTCGTCGTGGGCCCGCCCGGCGGCTAGGCTGGAGTCCCGTGGAGCATCCCAGGAACACCAAACACGTATTCGTCACCGGAGGAGTCGTCTCCTCACTGGGCAAGGGGCTCACCGCCTCCAGCCTGGGGAGCCTCCTGATTGCGCGTGGCCTGAAGGTCACGATGCAGAAGCTGGACCCGTACCTCAACGTGGATCCCGGCACGATGAGCCCGTTCCAGCATGGCGAGGTGTTCGTGACCGAGGACGGGGCGGAGGCTGATCT
>CBDTVQ010000384.1:0-2396 GCA_965364045.1 uncultured Tessaracoccus sp.
CTCCGAACCGGGGCACACTGACACAGTTCAACAGCCATGCCGGGCGCTTCAGGACCTCTCGGCCATTATTGGGACGCCCGCCAACACCACTAGGGTTGGTCGTATGAGCAGTTGGGCAGTGGTGACGGGCGCTTCGGGCGGCCTGGGCGAGGCATACGCACGTGAGCTGGCGAGTCAGGGATCGAACGTGGTCCTGGTGGCGCGCAGCGTCGACAAGATGGAGGTGCTGGCAGCAGAACTGTCCGCAACACACGAAATCGAGACGATGATTCTGCCCTGCGACCTGTCCGATCCAGCGGATCGCCTGTCCCTGGTGGCGAAGCTCGACGAACTCGACATCCACACCCTCATCAACAATGCAGGCTTCGGCAGCATGGGCATGCTGGGTGAACTGGAGCGCAGCCGTGTCATCAACGAGGTTGAACTCAACGTGGTTGCGCTCACACAGCTGACGCATGCCGTGGTTCCGAAGATGGTCGCACGGGGGAAGGGCGCAATCATCAACGTCGCCAGCCTTGCCGCATTCCAGCCCATGCCCCAGATGGCCACTTACGCCGCCACCAAGTCCTACGTCCTGAGCTTCACCTCGGCATTGTGGGGAGAGATGGAGGGCACCGGCGTGCGGGTGTCATGCATCTGTCCCGGCCCCACCGACACCTCATTCTTCGACAACGCCGGCAATGGCGAGGTCATGAAACAACGCAGAAGCGCCGACCAGGTGGTCTCCACCACATTCAAAGCGCTGGGCGCCGGCAAGCCCTATGCCGTGGACGGGCTGGGGAACACGGTGCTTTCGAAGCTCGCACGGTTCGTACCAACGGCTCTGGCCGTACGCGCTGCTGCCTGGGTGGGGACGCGCTGAGGTTGTCCTCGCGGTATCCGTCACGACACGGTGACAGACTTGTCCTCCGAGATGGATTTGAGTCCGGTGCTCGTGGTCACCTGGGTCATGGCAACAATGGAGTACTCCCCTGGGGACACAGGAACTGACACAGACCAGGCTCGCCAACCATCGCTGTCCGGGTCAGTGGCTGTCTGTGCCGTGAGGCTGTGCACGATGTTGCCATCCTTGTCTGTGATGCGCACCAACGGCGCCGTTGCCTCCGGTTTGACCGTTCCAAGGATCACCAACTGGCCACTGTCCACCTTCGCCTTGTTCTGCGGAGAGGAAAGCCACAGTGCTGGCATGGGCTGCAGACCCCGACGACCAAAGCCCTCACTGTTACGCAGAAGAGAGGGAGGCTCACGTCCATCCGACGTGAACACCACCCGGAGCTCAGGATCCCCCAACAGTTCACTGGCTGTGTAAACCACCTGGTCAACCGCCGCCCGGGCCAGCTCTGGCGTCGTCAGTTCCTCGAACGCAGACGGGGACAGGTTGAGCCTCAGCTCATGACCTATCAGTTCCACGTGAATCAAACGGCCGTTGCTCCAAAGGGAATCGTAGTCAGGATCCAGCGGTGGCACCACGAACAGGGACTCGATGGCAGCCCGGACCAGGTCTCCCGTTGCTGCGAGATCCCGCAGTTCCCGGTACAGAGCAAGATCAGATTTCGCCACATAGTAGACGGGCACGGCCCGCACCTGGGCGGGCAGTGATCGCGATGACGACGCAGTGGGAACCGGGGTGAGTGTTGCGGTGGGAAGTGCTTCCTCAACCGAGGCCGGCGCGGTGGCAGCAGCGAGCCAGAAACCCAGCCCAAGCGCTCCTGCCAGCAGTGGAACGAACACTTTCAGCGCCACCCCGCCGCGTGTGGAACCGTTCAGGCTGCGCAATTCTGCTTCGAGGGTCTCCGTGCCCGGTGGCTGCACCAGTCGGGCGGAAGCGCGCAGGGCGCTCGTGACCTCGGCAGACAGCGAGTCAATGGCGACGGACGAATTCGCGGGAACAGGATCGCCCAGTTCGACGCGCAGTCTGTTGAGCCCCTCCTCAAGCCGATGATTGGAGGAGCGGACCGTCATTCGCAGGATCCCCGCCAATTCGGGGCCAAAAATCGACAGGTAGTGACTGATCACCAGCACCTCGCCCAGACGGATGGGCAGGGCAGTGATGGCCGACTGGATCGCCTGCTGTCGTGAATTGATCAACTCAGGCAGTGCCAAGGACTCCAGTGGACCACGTGTGCTCCGGGCATCATGCACTACCTCTTCCGCGAGGAACTCCACCCTTTCCAGGGGATCAACAAGACGGTGCGCCCGCCGCGCAAGCCCGATCAGGGCGGCACGAAGAATGTGTCCGGATTCGGACTCGGCGCCCAGCATCACCACGAGCCGGTGGAGGCTCGTGCCGTGTTCCTCGTAGAGGTCCACCAACCACTGGGTCTCGGACTCGCTCATCGCTTTGAGTTCAGATCCCCGCGTAGGAGTGAAGGCCACTGAAGAGGAGATTCACTCCC
>CBDTVQ010000385.1:0-2396 GCA_965364045.1 uncultured Tessaracoccus sp.
CAGGAGGCACGGTGGCTACTGAATCCGGTGTGTCTGGCCGGATCTGTGCGCGGCAGTGTGCATGTCCAGAGCCCTGTCAGCTAAGCTGGCCGCGGCCTTCATGGCCGTGCGGGCGTAGCTCAATGGTAGAGCGTCAGCTTCCCAAGCTGAACACGCGGGTTCGATTCCCGTCGCCCGCTCCACAGCGACAAGCCAATCGCCACGTTCACAGTCCGCCACGCCACGCCGCACGACGCGGCACTGGACACCCAGCGTCGCGCGCGGTTCGATGAGGCATGGACGTTGAACTGGCAGAGATCCGGGATTTCCTCGCGGCCCATCCGCCCTTCGACGAGTTGCCGTCCCAGGTCCTGGCCCAACTTCCCCGCCAACTGAGCGCCCGCTACTTCAAGCGCGGCTCAACGCTGGTGGCAGTGGGACACCCCAACACCCAGATGTTCATCCTGCGGTCCGGGGCCGTCGACATCCGTGATCCGCACGGCGCCCTGGTTGAGCGTTCAGAACCCGGCACGTGTTTCGGCATGTCGAGCGTCATCTCCGACGGACCGTCCAGCTACACGATGGTGGCCCGGGAGGACTCGCTGACCTACCTCATGCCCGCGGAGGTGTTCAACGAACTCATCCGCACCCAACCGCCATTCACGCGCTTCTTCATGACGCAGCAGGCCGGACGCATCCGCAGCGCAGTGCAGAGTGTCCACGTCGCCGATTCAGGCGGAGCCGTCCTGAAAACCCGGGTCCGCGACATCGCGAAGAAGGCACCCATCACGACCGCCCCCACAACGTCCATCCTTGAAGCGGCGACGGTCATGACCGAGAAACGGGTGTCCGCCCTCATCGTCGTCTCCGACGACGACCTCGTGGGCATCCTGACCGACAGGGATCTACGCAGCAAGGTGGTGGCAGCAGGCCGCGACACCTCGGATCCGGTATCGGCCGTCATGACGTCGCAGCCGCACACCATCGACGCGAGCGCGCTCGCCTTCGAAGTCATGCTCGACATGACGGAGAAGGGCGTCCATCACCTTCCGGTCCTCGAGAACGGACGGGTGATCGGATTGGTGACCGCCGGTGACCTGATGAGGCTGGAGCAGGCCAATCCCATCTATCTGGTGGGTGACATCGCGAAGCAGGTGGACCTGGAGGGCCTGCAGCGATGCGCGGCCCGGCTTCCGAACATCGTGGAGACCTACGTTGCCCAGGACGCCAGCGCCGACGACATCGGCCGGGTCGTGACCGCCATCGGTGATGCCTTCACCCGCAAACTGCTCAACTTTGCCGAGGCCGAACTCGGCGCCCCGCCGGTGCGCTACTGCTGGATCGCCGTCGGCTCCCAGGGTCGTCTTGAGCAGGGGCTGCAGTCAGATCAGGACCACGCGATCATCCTCGACGACGCCGCGCTGCCGGAGCACATGCCCTACTTCGCAGATCTGGCCCACCGCGTCGTCGACGGCCTGGAAGCCTGCGGTTACCCGCGCTGCCCGGGAGACATGATGGCGAGCAATCCGCAGTGGTGCCAGCCGTTGCGGACATGGGGCCGCTATTTCGGTGGGTGGATGAATGAACCCGAGCCGGATGCCCTGCTGTACGCCCAGACGTTCTTCGACATGCGTCCGGTCCACGGCAACAATCAACTGTTCACCCTTCTGCAGAACGCCGTGGTGGGCCGGGCACCCCACTCGACGCGATTCCTGGCGTACCTCGCCAAGCAGTGCCAGGCCTGGCGGACGCCGATCGGATTCTTCCGCGACTTCGTCCTGGAGACCGAGGGCGAGCACAAGAACACCCTCGACCTCAAGGCCGGCGGCATCATCGCGATAGTCCAGATGGCCCGGCTCTTCGCCCTGTCGAAGGGGCTCACGGAGGTCAACACGCGGGCCCGGTTGCAGGCCGCGGCGTCCGCAGAAGGGTTGTCGCAGGAGAACGCGGACAACCTGGCCGACGCCCTCGAATTGATCAACCACGCGCGCCTGCGACACCAGATCCGGCAGCTGAAGGAAGGCCGGACACCTGACAACAATGTCGCGCCCAGTTCGCTCACCTCCTTCGAGAAGAGGCATCTGCGTGACGCCTTCGGGGTCGTCCGCAAGATGCAGAACGCCGTCGGCTACGTCCACCAGACCCAGCACATCTTGTGAGCCCGGGCATGTTTGGCGCGCTGTTCGGGGGGCATCAGAGACGACGTGATCGCGCCCGGGTGAAGGCAACAGGTCCGCTGAAGGACTTCTATGCAGCTGCCTGGCCGGAGCCGAGCACGCCTGCATCGGAGCTGAACCTGCTGGCGATTGACCTGGAGACCACCGGCCTGGATCCTGTGAGCGACCAGGCGCTCAGCGTGGGCTTCGTCCCCGTTGACGGGCCGGACATCGTTCTGGGTGGGGCCCGGCACCTCCTCA
>CBDTVQ010000386.1:0-2395 GCA_965364045.1 uncultured Tessaracoccus sp.
AGGGTCAGGCCATCGGTGTCGTCTATGACGCCCGTGAGTACGTGTACGGGCTGGCCAGCGAGGACAGAAACGTCACCGAGGGATTCCCTGCGCTGGAAGCCGAATACATTGGCAGCTGTGACGCCACCGTCACCGTGTGTGAGCCCATCGCTGAATTTCTGGCGGAAAAGTACAGCCTGCCCGTCACCCCTCAACTGGTGCCGAACGCGCCCATCTACGGCTTGCCTGCCGTGGAGCACCCCATGACCGTGCGGGACTTCCTGCACATCGACGCCGACGTGCCCCTGCTGGTCTATGCGGGTGGCCTGTCCTATCACCGTGGCGTGCACGACGTCGTCGCCGCACTACCGAAGCTGCCGGGGGTCCACCTGGCCATCGGTGCGCGGCGCGGAAGCAGCTACGTTCTTGAGCTCGAGGAGTTGGCCGAGAAGCACAACGTGACGGATCGCGTCCACTTCGTTCCTTTCGCCCCCACCCACGAGGTGGCTGAGTACCTCGCATCGGCGACGGCAGCAATCTTTCCGTTCCTTCCGGTGGGCAACCACAACTGGGCTGCGCCCAACAAGTACTACGAGTCCATCCAGGCACGGTTGCCCATCCTGACCTCCAACATGGACTGGCTGGGGGAGCGGGTCTCCGAGCTGGGGATTGGAGAGGTGTTCGAGCACTCCAATCCCGATTCGTTGGCGGAGGTCACCACGAAGCTGCTGTCACGCATCGACGACTACAGGGTCCGTTTCACCGACGAGATGGTGGCGGAACACAGCTTCGAGGCCTTCCTGCCCACCATGCAGGAAGTGTGTCTGGAGGCGACCGCCACCCGCGTCAAGCAGGGACTACAGCCCGGTCCGCTTGAGGATCAACTGGCTGCCATTCGAACGGACATGCTGGGGCAGAGGGCCACCCTGGCGGACTCGGACATCTTCGAGGGCAGACCATGGCTGCGGATCGGCAATGCCAACACTGGAGGCCAGGCCAAGCTCTGGGCCACGTCCCTGATGCGCGAACACCCCGAGGCCATAGCCGAATCCGTCTGGCTCATGCGCGACCAGCCGTTCAGTTTCCCCGTGGACCACACCGTCGCCTACCCGCAGTGGGTTGCGCCGGCATTCCAGCGACAGCTGGTGCGCAAGCTGGAGAATCGCGTCACGCACGTGCTGACCGAGAGCGGCCGCGCAGTTGTGGGAGCGAAGTTCGGCAAATTCTTCCATGAGGAAGCCGCCTGGTTCAAGAAGGTGGGCATTGCCGAAGCTCTGGTGTTCCACGGCTCGGACATCCGCAACCCGCGCCTGCACGCTGATCTGGAGCCGGACTCTCCCTTCCGTGACGCCGACGACGAACTCACCGTCACCCTGCAGGGGCAGGTGGATGCGATCATGCCGCACGTCGCGGCGTTCGAGGGTCCGGTCTTCGTCACCACGAACGACCTCCTTGATTACCTGCCCAAGGCCACCTGGCTCCCGGTCGTCGTGGACACCGACAGGTGGTCGAGTGACATCGCACCGCTGACCCGGCCCGGGGCCCCCAAGGTGTTCCATGTGCCGTCGAGGGGATCGATGAAGGGCTCCGATGACGTGGACCTGATCTGTCTGAAGCTCCAGTCTGAGGGCCGTATCCGCTACGACCGCCAAGAAGGCCTCACGCGGGATCAGATGTGGGAAAAGATGATGGATTCCGACATCGTCATCGACCAGCTCCGTCTGGGCGATTACGGCATCACGGCCGCCGAAGCCATGTCCGGCGGCAAGATCGTCATCGGCCACGTGGCTGATCGCGTACGGAAGCGGATCGACGGCGACGTCCCCATCGTTGAGGCCGCGTGGCACAACCTGCGTGAAGTCCTCGAGGCCGTGATGGACAACCCGGACCGCGTTGCGGATCTTTCACAAGCGGGTCGCGACTATGCCCGTCGCTGGCATGACGGACGGGCCAGCGCCGCTGTGCTGGCTGACTTCATGGGGCTGTGACGAGCTGATCATGAGAGTCCTCATGCTCGTTGCCACGTCCGTGGCCACAGATACCCGGGTACTCCGGGAGGCCCGGACGCTCGTGGAGGCGGGCAACAGCGTCCACATCATGGGGCGCTCAGTTCCAGAAGGATTTGACGCCGGTGATGCCATCACCGTCTCCAGCGTCGGTACCTCCTCGGTGTTCCGCGCAGAGGGTCAGGCATCGCTCAGTGGACGAAAGCTGAGTGCTCCGGTGCGGCTCGCTCGTTGGATACTGCTGCCGCAACACCGTCGCAGTTCGTTCGGACGCTGGGCCGACGGCGCCCATGAGGAAGCAAGCGGGCGAGAGTTCGACGTGGTTCACGCCCACGACTTCACCGCCCTGGCGGTGGGCGAGAAGCTCGCCCGTGAGCACGGCGTCCCCCTGATCTACGACTCACACGAAC
>CBDTVQ010000387.1:0-2393 GCA_965364045.1 uncultured Tessaracoccus sp.
AAACTTCGGATCACTGGACGCCGGGCCTGCCGCCATGCGTTACACGGAATGCCGTATGGCTCCGTCGGCCCGCGCCATGACGGCGGGCCTCGACGAGGACACCGTCAATTTCCGTCCCAACTACGACGGCAAGGAGACCGAGCCCGAAGTTCTCCCGGCTGCATTTCCGAACCTCCTCGTGAACGGAGCCACCGGCATCGCCGTCGGCATGGCCACCAACATCGCGCCCCACAACCTCGTGGAGGTGGTGGCGGCGCTGAAGCAACTACTGGCAGAGCCTGATCTCGAGCTTGATGACCTGATGCGGTTCCTGCCCGGACCCGATTTCCCCACAGGCGGCAAGATCATCGGGCTGGATGGTGTGCGGGATGCCTACGCCACCGGCCGGGGCAGCTTCAAGGTGCGCGCCACCACCCGCATCGAAAAGGTGTCACCGCGGCGCCAGGGGATCATCGTCACTGAGCTGCCCTACATGGTGGGCCCGGAGAAGATCATCGAGCAGATCAAGAAGGCTGTGGGTGAGAAGAAGCTCACCGGGATCGCGGACGTCAAGGACCTCACGGACCTGGCCCACGGCACGCGCCTCGTCATCGAGGTCAAGAACGGCATCAATCCGGATGCCCTGCTCGAGCAGCTCTTCAGGGTGACGAAGCTCGAGGACACTTTCGCCATCAACGCCGTCGCACTCGTTGACGGCCAGCCACGCACGATGACGCTGATCGAGATGCTCCAGGTGTATCTGGAGCACCGGATCGAGGTGACACTGCGCCGCACTCGATTCCAGCTGCGCAAGGCCTCGGACAGGCTGCACCTCGTGCGAGGCCTGATTCTCGCCATCGCGGACATCGATGACGTGATAGCCATCATCCGCAGCTCCGACGACGCTGCCGAGGCACGTGAGCGACTCATCGGGGCCTTTGACCTCGACGAGATCCAGGCGAACTGGATCCTCGACATGCAACTGCGGCGCCTCACGAAATACTCCACGATCGAGTTGGAGAAGGAATCAGCAGAGTTGCAGGAGACCATCGCCAAACTGCAGGCCATCATCGACGACGAGGACATCCTCCGCGGTGTGGTCACCAGCGAACTCGACGACGCTGTCAAGAAGTTCGGCACCCCGCGTCGCACCATTCTGCTTTCCTCCAGCGGGCACGTCTCCAAGGCCGCCCAGCCCCTTGAAGTGCCCGATGATCCGTGCTGGATCCTGCTGTCGGGGACCGGGCTGGTGGCCCGCATGGAAGCCGACGGACCGCTGCCCGCAACAGGCCCGCGGACGGCCCACGACGTCATCGTCTCCGCGATCCGCACCACGGCGCACGCAGAGTTCGGAGTCCTCACCAATCGCGGCCGTCTCATTCGCTGCCGCGCCATCGAGCTTCCCACAGTGCCGCCCACGGCCAATGCCCCCTCCCTACAGGGAGGATCTCCCATCACCGAGCTGTGGCCGCTGGAACCGAAGGAGCGTGCGCTGGGGTTGGCGAGGCTTGGGCCGGACGCGGCGGGGCTGGCCCTCGGTACTCGTCGGGGCATCGTGAAGCGCGTCGCCCCCGAGGTGCTGAACAAGGATTCGTGGGATGTCATCCGGCTGGAGGACAAGGACGAAGTGGTGGGTGCCATTGAGCTGGTGGACGACTCGTTGCAGTTGGCGTTCGTCAGCACCGATGGTCAGTTGCTCCATTTCCCTGCCGGGGTGGTGCGCCCACAGGGCCGCTCGGGCGGTGGCGTGGCAGGCATCAAACTGGCGCCCAAGGCATCAGTGCTGTGGTTCGGTGCGCTCCAGCCGGAGACGGACGAACTCGTCACCATTTCCGGGTCTGGTTCTTCGCTCTTCGGGACGGAGGTGGGCGCCGCCAAGGTGACACCCATGAGCGCCTATCCCGCCAAGGGCAGGGCAACAGGCGGGGTGCGCTGCCATCGCTTCCTCAAGGGCGAAGATGCCCTGATCGCCGCGGTCATCGGACATTCGCCCGTCATAGCCGCTGCAGCAAGTGGCTCGCCGGTGGAGCTCCCAGCCATCACGGCGAGGCGCGATGGCTCAGGCTTGTTGGTGAACCAACCCGTTGCATCGCTGGCCCCTCGCCCGCTCAGTCCGGACACCGCGCAGGTCTCCAGGAGTGCGGCTGCGGCTCTCACCGCTGCGAGGGAGAATCCCGACGAAGCTCCTGTGGGTCATGAACCGGGGAAGCCAGCCATCGTTGACTCCGGACAGGATGCACTTCCCGTCCCTGATAACCAGTAACCTGATCCGGAAAGGAGCGCTGATGAGCTTCACTGATTTGTTGGATGCCAATCGCGTCTACGCCAAAGACTTCGAGCATGGCGGGTTCGACGGCATTGCCCGCTCGGGCGTCGCCATCCTGACCTGCATGGATTCACGGTTGGAGCCGCTG
>CBDTVQ010000388.1:0-2385 GCA_965364045.1 uncultured Tessaracoccus sp.
GCGAGATCTTTGGCTTTCTCGGCCCCAATGGGGCGGGCAAGTCCACGACCATCCGAACGCTGATGGACGAAATCCGGGCGACATCGGGGACAGCAACCATGTTGGGGCTCGACGTGCACCGCGACGCCGTGGAACTTCACGCACGCCTCGGCTACTTGCCATCCGATGTGTCGCTCTACCCCAAGCTCACGGGGCGCGAAACCCTCACCTTCTTCGCGAATCTTCGTGGAGGCCACCCCCTCCAGTACGCCATGGAACTGGCGGAGCGCTTCGACGCGGACCTGGACAAGCGTGTCGGGGAACTGTCGACGGGCAACCGGCAGAAGATCGGGCTCGTGGTCACGTTCATGCACCGCCCGGAGCTGTTGATCATGGACGAGCCGAACGCGGGCCTGGACCCGTTGGTCCAGCACGAATTCCATTCCCTGCTGAGAGAGACCGCAGAGCAGGGGCGTACCGTCTTCCTCTCCAGCCACACTCTCAGCGAGGTGGAGCGCGTGGCGGACCGGGTGGGCATCATTCGCAAGGCACGGCTAGCGGCCGTGGAGGATGTCGCGGCGCTGCGGGCAAAGATGATCCGCCGCATCGAACTCGTGCTGGGTGACAACCCCCAACCTGCGGAGTTCGAGCAGGTCCCCGGTGCCCGAGATGTGACGGTGGAGGGCAATCGGGTGTCGCTCTCCTTCGATGGCAACATGGAGGAGCTGCTGGCCGTCGCCATGTTGCGCCATGAACTGCACGACATCACCACGAAGGAAGCTGATCTCGAAGAGGTCTTCCTGGCGTTCTATCAGGACGCGGACCAGGCATGAGCAGCGCCATTCTGGCCAGACGAGAGCTGGCGGCCAGTTGGCGTGGCCCCGTGATTGCGGTCGTCGTCGTCTTTGGCACGTTGGTGCTCGGCATGGCGGTGTACGCACGCGTGGACGTTGCGCTTTTCGATACCCTCCCCGAGGCGGTCAGAAGCCTGATGGGGGTTCCCGAGGGCGCTGGGGTTGAGACGCTGGCCTACAGCTACATGCTCGACACCATGGCTTCTCTCGTGCTCGGAGGCATCGCCATCGCCATCGGAGTCCGCGCTGTCGCGGGCGAAGAATCCGATGGCACCCTCTCCATGGTGCTGGGAGCCGGGGGGTCACGAGTGAGGTTCGCTGCCTGGAAGGGTGCGGCCCTGGCGCTTCTGATCGCGCTTTCGGGTGTGTTCCTGTGGGCCTCGGCCGAACTGGCGCCGATTGTTCTGGGAATCGACAAGGGAGACGCGATGCTTGCTGCATCGCTGACCCATCTCACGGCCAATGCCTTGCTGTACGGCTTTCTGGCATTCGCCGTCGGTGCGGCGACGGGTCGCAAGTCAGCGGCGGTGGCCGTGGCGGTGGCCGTGATGGTGCTCGGGTGGTTGCTCGCCGGTCTGCTGCCCGTGTTCGAGGAGACCGAGAAATGGGCAGAGTTCGTCCCCTGGACGTGGTTCAACGGGAGCAAACCGCTGATCAACGGCGTGGATGCAGGGCATCTGGCACTACAACTGGGCTCGGTAATCGTGTTGTTCGTCGTTGGCGTCGTGGGCTTTTCCCGACGGGACCTGCGCGTGGCATCGTCGGTGACGCTCGCCCAGCGGCTGCGATCGCTTCCCATGCTCAGCGCCGTGGGGGATCGATTCGCCATTTCTGCACGGTCCCGCGGATTGTTCGCGCTGCTGTTCTCCCAGAGACTGGCGTTGGTCTCACTCATCGCGGCGGGCATGTTTCTGATGATGGGCGTTGTCATGGGACCGCTCTACTCGGCAATGGCCAATCAGCTTGATGAACTCACGGCCGCACTGCCCACTGAACTGATGGCCATGATGGGGGCTGGCGACATGTCCACGGCGGAGGGCTTCTACTGGGGCGAAACCATGGGTCTCATGGCCCCCATCGCTGTCATCATCGTGGGGGTGGCCGCCGCTTCCGGGGGTATCGCCGGACAGGAGCAGGCCAGGCACCTGTCGCTGGTGCTGGCAGCTCCGGTGCCGCGTTGGCGCATCGTCGCCAGTTCGGCCGCTGTCATGACGGTCTACGTTGCGGTGGTCAGCTTTGCCACCATGGCAGGGATCTGGGCTGGATCCGCGATCGCCGGACTGGGAATGGATGCAGGGGCCATTGCTGGTACCGGACTCCAGCTCTTTCTGCTCGGGTGTGTCTATGGGGCAGTCGCTCTGCTGGTTGCCGCTGCCACCGGACGTCCGGGTGCTGCGTTGTGGGGCAGTGCCGGCCTCGCGGTGGTGGGGCATTTCTCCAACGCCTACCTGGGGTTGTCCAATGACACCGAGGCCTGGGCCGTGATCTCGCCGTTCCGCTTCTACGCGGCCAACGATCCGCTGGTCAATGGGGCGAGCTGGGAATCGGTGGT
>CBDTVQ010000389.1:0-2365 GCA_965364045.1 uncultured Tessaracoccus sp.
TACATTCGTGTATATGCACGAGCATCCAGTCGGGCATCCGACATCTCCTGGCGCAGCCCGGCGTAGCGGGTTCCCAGGCTCGGGACGCGGTCGATGACATCCATCACCAGGTGGTACCGGTCGATGTCGTTCATCATCGCCATGTCAAACGGCGTGGTGGTGGTGCCCTCCTCCTTGTAGCCGCGCACATGGATGTTGGAATGCCCCGTACGGCGGTACGTGAGGCGGTGAATCAGCCACGGATAGCCGTGGTAATTGAAGATGATCGGCTTGTCGGGCGTGAAGATGGTGTCGAAGTCGCGGTCCGAAAGCCCGTGCGGGTGTTCGTTCTCGTCCTGCAGTCGCATCAGGTCGACGACATTGACCACCCGGACCGACAGCTCAGGAATGTGCTGGCGCAGCAGATCAGCGGCGGCGAGCACCTCCACCGTCGGAACATCCCCCGCGCAGCCCAGAACGACGTCGGGCAATGTGCCCTCCTCCTCAGTGCCGGCCCACTCCCAGATCCCCAGGCCGCGGGTGCAGTGCTTCACGGCCTGGTCCATCGTCAGCCACTGCGGGCTCGGCTGCTTCCCGGCCACCACCACGTTGATGTATTGCGTGGAACGCAGGCAGTGGTCAAACGTCGACAGCAGCGTGTTCGCATCCGGTGGCAGGTAGACGCGCACCACGTCGGCCTTCTTGTTCACGAGGTGATCAATGAAGCCCGGGTCCTGGTGCGAGAAACCGTTGTGGTCCTGCCGCCACACGTGTGAGCTGAGCAGGTAGTTCAGGCTCGAGATGGGGCGACGCCATTCCAGATCATCGGTGACCTTCAGCCACTTGGCGTGCTGGTTCACCATCGAATCAACGATGTGGATGAATGCCTCATAGGAAGACATCAGGCCGTGGCGGCCCGTCAGCAGGTAGCCCTCCAGCCAGCCCTGGCACTGGTGCTCGCTGAGCATCTCCATGACCTGACCGCGGCGGGCCATGTGCTGGTCCACCTCAGGCGAATGGTAGTCCGCCACCCACTGTTTGTCGGTCTCGTCGTAGACCCCCTGCAGGCGATTCGACGCCGTCTCGTCCGGGCCGAAGATGCGGAAATTGTGGCGGTTCTCCGCCACAACGCCGGTCAACCAGTTGCCCAGCTCGCGCGTGGCCTCGGCGATGGCGCCCCCGGGGTGGGGGACGTCGACGGCGTGGTCACGGAAGTCCGGCAATCTCAGTTCCTTGCGCAACACTCCCCCATTGGCCACGGACAGCTCCCCCATCCTGAGACCGACAGGTGGGGCCAGCTTCGCGATCTTCTCCCTGGGCGCACCGGCATCATCGAAGAGTTCCTCGGGCCGGTAGGAACTCAACCAGTCGTTGAGATTCTTGAGATGCTCATCGGTGTCACGGGCATTCGACAGCGGAACCTGGTGGCTGCGCCAACTGCCCTCGGTCTTGTGACCGTCGATCTCCTTGGGACCAGTCCAGCCCTTGGGAGTGTGGAGGACGATCATGGGCCAGCGCGGGCGCTCGGCGTTGTACTCGCCCTGCTCCGCGGCCTTGGCGCGGATACCTGCGATGTCGTCCATCACGCAGTCGAGCATCTCGGCGTAGCGACGGTGGTAGCTCTCGGGTTCCTCATCATCGAAGCCGGCAGTAAAGATGTGGGGGGTGTGTCCGTAGCCCTGCATGAGGTCGACGAGTTCCTCCTCACTGATCCGCGCGAGCACCGTCGGGTTGGCGATCTTGAAACCATTCAGGTGCAGAACAGGCAAAACCACGCCGTCGCTGACGGGGTTGAGGAACTTGTTCGAATGCCACGATGTGGCCAGCGGGCCAGTCTCGGCCTCACCATCACCGACGACGGCAAAGACGAGTAAATCCGGGTTGTCGAAGGCGGCGCCGTAGGCGTGGCTGAGGGCATAACCCAGCTCGCCACCCTCATGGATGGAACCCGGGGTCTCAGGCGCGACATGCGACGGAATGCCCCCCGGAAACGAGAACTGCTTGAACAAACGCTGCAGCCCGGCTTCGTCGCGGGTGATCTCCGGATAGACGTCGGTGTAAACACCATCCAAATAGTTGTTCGCCACCAGACCGGGGCCACCATGACCGGGGCCGGTGATGTAGAGCGCCTTCTGGTGGCGCTCCGCGATGACGCGGTTCAGGTGGGCGTAGAGAAAGTTCAGGCCGGGTGTCGTGCCCCAATGCCCCAGAAGGCGCGGCTTCACGTCGTCACGGTGCAGCGGTTCGCGCAGCAACGGATTCTTCATGAGATAGATCTGGCCCACCGACAGGTAATTGGCTGCCCGCCACCACGCATGCAAATCATCCAGATGCTCGACTGTGAGTTCGGGGCTGCCGCACTCCACTCGGGTACGCCACGTGCTGG
>CBDTVQ010000390.1:0-2354 GCA_965364045.1 uncultured Tessaracoccus sp.
GCGCCTTCGCGCGGTTCGGTGAGGAGGGGGTCGACCTGTTCCTGGTGGACTCCACCAACGCCGAGGTTCCGGGTTTCACGACTTCCGAGCGGGACCTTGCGCCGGCGATCGACCAAGTGTTCGCCACAGCTCCGCGGCGGATCATCGTCTCGAGCTTCGCCAGCCATGTGCACCGGATCCAGCAGATCCTGGATGCGGCGCACAAACACGGCCGCAAGGTGGCATTCGTCGGGCGCTCGATGGTGCGCAACATGGGCATCGCTCGTGACCTTGGCTACCTGAGCATCCCCCAGGGGCTGGTCGTCGACTTCAAAAAGCTGGGGTCGATGCCCGACCAGAAGGTCACCCTGGTCTGCACGGGGTCCCAGGGTGAGCCGCTGGCGGCGCTGTCGCGGATGGCCAACGGTGACCACCAGATCCGGGTCTCCGAGGGAGACACCGTGCTGCTGGCCAGCTCGCTGATCCCGGGCAACGAGAGCGCCATCTACGGCATCATCAACAAGCTCACCGACCTCGGCGCCAAGGTGGTCCACAAGGGCAACGCCAAGGTCCACGTGTCGGGCCACGCCAGCGCTGGTGAGCTTGTGTACTGCTACAACATCATCAAGCCCCGCAACGTCCTGCCGATCCATGGTGAGTCCAAGCACCTGCACGCCAACGCTGCATTGGCGATAAGCACCGGTGTGGACCCGGAACGCGTGATCGTGGCCAAG
This sequence comes from uncultured Tessaracoccus sp., assembly GCA_965364045.1. Taxonomy (GTDB): domain Bacteria; phylum Actinomycetota; class Actinomycetes; order Propionibacteriales; family Propionibacteriaceae; genus Arachnia. The sequence continues at coordinate 714 of CBDTVQ010000390.1, forward strand.
GACGGCATGACGATCGACCTGATCGACGGCCGCGCCAGGATCTCGGGGAAGGTCCAGGCGGGTCTGGTCTACGTCGACGGAAAGACGGTCGGTCGCGCAACCGACGACACGCTTCAGGAACGGCAACTCATGCGTGAAGGTGGGGTCGTGACCGTCCTCGCGCTGGTCGATCCAGCCACCAACACGCTGGCCGAGCCGCTGGAGTTCCTGAGCAGAGGGTTCGTACACGACGCCCACACCTTCGACGGTGTTGCCGTCGAGGTCGACAGGGCTCTGAAGAAGGCCTCGGCGCAGCACATCGATGGCAACCAGCTCGAGGCAACAATTGGTGGCGCGGTGAGTCGCTACATCCAGCGCACCCATCGCAGCGCACCCGTCGTCATCGCCATCGTCGTTGACGCCTGAGCGACGCTCTCTTGGGCAGGCTCACACGAAGAGACCGAGGCAGCCATCATGTTGCGACGCTGAGCCACACAGACAGGACGCCCGGGAAGTCCGCGAAGAGCGGACCTCCCTGGCGTCCTTTCCTGAGTCACTGACTCAGTAGCCGAGCATTTCCTTGCGGACCGGGAGCCATGAGATGGCGTCGCGAACTGCGTCGGTCTCGGTGAGCTTCGCCTCCCAGCCGAGGATGTCCTTGGCTTTCTGGCTGACGGTGTAGACGCCTGCGACGTCGCCGGGGCGGGAGTCGCCGAACTTCACCTGAAGCGGGTCGCCGCTGATCTCCTCGAACGAAGCGGCCAGTTCCTTGACGGTCACGCCGTTGCCGGTGCCGATGTTGAACTTCTCGTAGTTGTCATCCTTCGTGGCCTTGTCAAAGTTCTCGAGCGCGGCGACGTGGGCCCTGGCGAGGTCCCAGACGTGGATGAAGTCCCGGATGCCAGAGCCGTCGCGCGTCGGCCAGTTCACACCGGTGACCGTGAACGTCTCGTGATTCTCCCAGGCCTGGAGGAGCATGGCCAACACGTGGCTGGGCTTCTCAAGCTGCTGGCCGGAGCGCAACTTCGGATCCGTGCCGATGGGGTTGAAGTACCGGAGGCTCAGCATGCGTACGTCGCTGGCAGCAGCGAAATCCTCCATCACCAACTCCACCATGTACTTGGTGCGGGCATAGGGGGAGCTGGGGGCCAGCGGGGAGGCCTCGGTGACGACGAAGTGCTCGTCCGGGGCGTAGATGGAGGCCGACGAGCTGAACAGGAAGCGCTGAACCCCATTGCGTTGCATGGCCTGCAGCAGGGTCAGGGTCTTGGCGACGTTGTTCTCGTAGTAGGACAGCGGCTCGTCCACGGACTCGGGCACGATGATCTTGGCGGCGCAATGCACGACGGCGTCGACGCCCTGCTCGGTGAACAGACGATCCAGCAGCTCATTGTCGGCGATATCACCCTCGTAGAGCGGTCGGTCGCCGATGAATTCGCGACGACCGGTGGAGAAGTCGTCCAGGATGACCACGCTGTGGCCTGCGTCCTCGCAGGCTGAGGCGACGGTGCTGCCGATGTATCCGGCTCCGCCAGTGATGAGTACCTTCATGCTGTCCTCTCGTACAATTCTGTGGAACCTCCATCGTAGGACTCGCATGACCGCTCGACGGCGGGGGTGGGTAAAGAGGGCGCCATGGCTGCGCGGTCTGGGAGGATGATT
>CBDTVQ010000391.1:0-2343 GCA_965364045.1 uncultured Tessaracoccus sp.
TCTGGTGTGGGACTGGCAGGCGACGGCGACATTTCGCTCGGAGACGCGCTGGTCGTCGCGACCGTCGGCTCGGGAGAAGGCTCCGGTTCTCCAGCTGGGGAACAGCCGGTCACCACTGCTACAAGCAGGAGGGCACTCAACGCAGGGACGGAAGCCAATCTTCGCAACGGTGTCATCGTGGGGCCCCTTCCGTCCGGCGATGCGCCGAGGGCTCCACAGTAATCTCATCTTCATCCAACGCGATGCCGCGAGGTTCTTTTCCACAGGGGCAATCTGAAACTTCTGCTCGTTCCCCGAATCCTGCCCAACGCGGGCTCCAAAGGCACGGTCGTCGAGCAGGGCCTCTGGCTCAGAAGCCCAGACGGTTCAGATGTTTGGTATCGCGCTGCCATTCCTTCAACACCTTTACGTGCAGGTGTAGGTGTACGGGCGTTCCCAACAGGCGGTTGATCTGGAGCCTGGCTGCGGTGCCGATCTCCTTGAGGCGCGATCCCTTGTGGCCGATGACGATGCCCTTCTGAGAGTCACGCTCCACCACCAGAGTGGCGAAGATGTCCAGCAGAGGCTTGTCCTCGGGGCGGTCCGCGCGCGGGATCATCTCGTCGATCATCACGGCGATCGAGTGCGGCAACTCGTCCCGGACGCCCTCCAGCGCGGCCTCGCGGATGAGTTCACCAATCAGCGTCTCCTCCGGCTCATCGGTGATCTCGCCGTCCGGGTAGTACTGCGGACCCTCAGGAAGAAGTCCCATGAGCACATCAGCCACGACGTCCACCTGGTCGTCCGCAATCGCCGAACAGGGCACCACGTCTGCCCACTGAATGCCCAACTCTTCACCGAGCTTTGACACGTCGACCAGATGGGACAGCACCCGGTCACGTGACACCAGGTCTGTCTTGGTGGCCAGGGCCATCACCTTGGGCTTGTTCTGCAGTTCAGCAATCTGGGCGGCGATGTAGCGGTCCCCCGGGCCGATCCGCTGATCGCACGGCAGACAGATGCCCACGACGTCCACCTCGGCCCACGTCTCTCGCACCACGTCGTTCAGTCGCTCCCCCAGGAGGGTGCGAGGGCGGTGCAGGCCAGGAGTATCAATGAGGATGAGCTGACCGTCGTCTCGCGTGACGATGCCACGCACGGCATGACGGGTGGTCTGCGGCTTGCTGGAAGCGATCGCGATCTTCTGACCCACGAGCGCATTCGTCAGGGTGGACTTGCCAGCGTTGGGGCGTCCGACGAAGCATGCGAACCCTGATCGGTGGGTGGTCTCAGTCATCCTTTTGCTCCTCAGCGTCAAGCTTCTCCGGCACAAGGCGCACGAGCACCGTGCCAATCTGGTGTCGTCGGCCAACGGCTTTGTCGGCTGTCATTTCTATGCCTTCATACGTGACCTGTGAGCCCGGGATGGGTACCACATTGAGCAGTTTCGCCATGAGACCACCAACGGTCTCGACGTCCTCATCATCGAGTTCAACGTTGAAGAGATCGCCTAGTTCGTCAACCTGGAGGCGTGAAGATATCCGGTAGAGGCCCGTTTCAAGCTCCACCACGGACTCGGTCTCATGGTCGTACTCATCGACGATTTCGCCGACGATCTCCTCAATGATGTCCTCGATCGTCGCCAGACCTGCGGTTCCGCCGAACTCGTCCACCACCACCACCACGTGGGAATGGCGCAGTTGCATGTCCCGCATGAGTTCCGCTGCGGGCTTCGAGTCAGGGACGAAGGTGGCGGGTCGCATCAGATCGCCCACGGTCTCCAAGCGCTCCGCGTCCGGGAAGTCATAGATGCGCTTGGCCACATCCTTGAGGTAGATCACGCCCAGTACGTCATCAATGCCGTTACCCACGACGGGAATGCGCGAGAAGCCGGAGCGCAGCGCAAGGGACAGGAGTTGGCGCAGCGTGCGGTCGCGATGGGTGAACACCATGTCCGGGCGAGGCACCATGACCTCTTTCACCAAGGTGTCGCCCAGTTCGAAGACTGAGTGGATCATCTTGGATTCGCGGGCCTCGATGACGTCGGCTGCTTGAGCGATATCAACGAGATCCCGCAATTCCGCTTCGGAAGCGAACGGTCCATCGGCGAAGCCCTTGCCCGGGGTCATGGCGTTGCCGAGCAGAACCATCAGCTGGGCGATGGAGCCAAACACTGTGGTCAACAGGGACACCAGAGGAGCGAAGACTCGCATGAATCCTTCGGGGTGCTGACGGCCCAATGTGCGCGGCGCGACTCCCCACATGATGAACGCAACCACGAAGATGATGCCGATGGAGGTACCCATCTGACCCCAGCGTGTGTCGAAAACACGAAACATCACCAGTGCAACGATGATGGTCGCG
>CBDTVQ010000392.1:0-2340 GCA_965364045.1 uncultured Tessaracoccus sp.
ACTCGGCGTGAATCCCAACACCGTTCAACGGACGCTGGGGGAGATGGAACGTGAAGGCTTGTGTCGCTCTGAGAGAACCACTGGAAGGTTCGTCACGGACGACAGGCAGCGCATCGCTGAGTTGCGGCGGTCACTCGTCACCGAGGCTGCAGACGAATACATCCGGGTGGGGCAGGGATTGCGCATGGAAATCTCCGATGCCCTCACTCTCATTGACGAAAGGTGGAACGGACGTGAGTACGCACACGGTGAACGGACAGGGACCAAGGGGTGAGAAAACCATGACCCGCAATCTGATTGAGGTCCACGGACTGACCAAGAAGTACGGCGGTCTCTGCGCGCTTGATGAGCTCGAGCTCTCTCTGCCCTCCGGCCAGATCATTGGTCTCCTGGGGGAGAACGGCTGCGGCAAGACGACCCTGTTGAAGGTCCTGGCCGGCGTGCTGGCCAACCACACCGGTGACGTGAGGATTGCTGGACACCAACCCGGTGCCGAATCCAAGGCGCTTGTGTCATTCCTGCCCGATGCGAGCTTCTTGCCGGATGGCGCCAAGGTCAGTGAATGCGTCCAGATGTATGCGGACTTCTTCGCCGACTTCGATGTGGACAAGGCCGTCGACCTCATTGGATTCTTCGGATTGCAACAGAGCATGCGGCTCAAGCAGATGTCCAAGGGCATGCGTGAGAAGGTGCAGATTGCACTGGCAATGTCTCGTCAGGCGAGGGTCTACCTGCTGGACGAGCCGATCTCGGGCGTGGACCCAGCTGCTCGCGAAGTGATTCTCGACGGCATGGTGCGCAACCTGTCCGAGGATTCCCTCGTCCTGATCTCGACCCATCTCGTCCACGACCTCGAGCCGATTCTTGACGGCGTCGTCATGATGCGTTTCGGCAAGGTCCTGCTGGCGGGTGAGGTTGACGACCTTCGCGCCCAGCACAACAAGAGCATCGATCAATTGTTCAGGGAGGTCTACCAATGGTCACCACGTTGATCAAACATGAAATTCTGCGGACCCGCGCATGGTTGGCAATCGTATTCGGGACAGCCACGCTACTGACGCTGGCGGGCACGTTGATGGCCTACACCCCATGGTCCATCATTCAAGGACTCGGGGTCATGCTCACGATCGTTGCTGTCAGTGCCTTCCTCTTCGTCGTGCAGTTGGGGTTGGCATTCGACTACTGGCGCTCCAGCTACAGGAAGACCGGGTACTTCACCCAGTCTCTGCCCGTGAAGGGATCCACCATCTATGGGGCGAAGCTTCTGTGGGGCGGTGCTGTCACTGTTGCTGGCCTGGTGTGGACCTTGGTCCTGGCCGTGCCCGCGCTGTTTGCGGCCTCAAGCGCCTTGAATCTGGGTATCACATTCTCCCTGATCCTCGACAGCGTGGGTGCCGTGTTCGGTGCTGCGCCAGCTTGGGTCTGGGTGATCCTGACCATAGTGATCCTGGCCTTCTACGTGGGTGGACTGGCGCAGTACTACTTCGCAGCGTCGATCGGCAGCGAGGCAAGAATGAATGGTCTGGGCATCGGCGGGCCGATCCTCGTCTGGTTCGTCCTGTACATGGTGATGCAGGTCCTGTTGTTCGTGGGAATCATCGCCATACCCCTGGGTTTGACGGGAATGGCCGACGGCAGTTCCCTGGCCGTCACGTCGATGAATTTCCTCGATCTGATGGTCAACAATCAGGAGGCCGACGCCATGCCTCTAGGTTTCCTGCCGGTGATGTTCATCGTCACGGCGGTGCTCATCTGGCGCACCGTCGTCTCATGGAACAAGAAGGTGTCCCTGGCCTGATCAGCGGTTTCCCCGGACAGAAAACGCCAGCCCGGTGGAACTCGCTACAGCAAACGAAGAACGCCACTGACACGTCAGTGGCGTTCTTCTCTGCCCAGTGCGTCAGGCTGTGGTGCGAAGACGAAACGGTGGCGTTCTGTCCCAACAGTGGCGGTGTGGCGGTGTTCGCCAGCGGTCCGCCGTGCTGGGCGACATCCGAGTCAGGGGCAGAGGCGGGTGGTGTCCCAGCCGTCGTCGGTGCGGGTGTAAACAATGCGGTCGTGCAGGCGGGAGCGACGGCCCTGCCAGAACTCGATCCGCTCCGGCACCACGCAAAAACCACCCCAGAACGGCGGTACTGGCACCGGCTCGCCCTCGGGGAAGCGCTCCTCGGCGGCCGCGAAGGCCTCCTCCAATTCCTGCCGGGATCCGATGGGCCGGCTCTGATGGGATGCCCATGCCCCAATCTGTGACTTGCGGGGCCGAACGGAGAAGTAGTCATCCACCTGTGAGCGGTCCACCTGGTGGGCCACGCCGTCGATGCGGACCTGGCGCTCCAGCTC
>CBDTVQ010000393.1:0-2337 GCA_965364045.1 uncultured Tessaracoccus sp.
GTCGATGCGGACTCCCACGCCGTCGCGCACCCCGAACAAGTCCGATGTGGCCGTGCGCGACAGCAACTGGAATCGCTGCTGGGACGCCAACTCGAGGACCCCGGCCACGTTCTGATCCGGCAGGGGGTACGCACGCCCCCCATTGAGTATTTGCAGGCCGGTCACGCGCGGGATGGCTGTGAGCGAGAACAACAGTTGGGCGCCAAGCAGGCGCCGTCGCTCCTCGGACATGGCGGTGTCCAGGCCCGTCAGTGTCACCAGGGCGGTGCCCTCACTGTCGACGCTCGCACTTTTGGCCGCCAGCCCCACCGCGGGCCCGACGGTGTTGAGAACGAACGGGCTGATGGCGGGGCTCGGCCCTGCCACGAGAGCCTCGACGATTCGTCCCGGCGTCAGCAGGGCGTCGGGTACATGGATGAGGTCCGGCACCACATGGTTGCCGGAGGAGGATCCGAAGTAGATCGTGATGTGTGACCAGGAGCGTTCAAAGATGTAGTCCGAGACGAGAACGCCTGCCGGAGGCGTGCCAATCCGCCACTCCCCCTCTTCCTGGAGGACACCGAAATCGTGGGACATCTCGTCCCCGGTCGTCGTGAATCGGCCTTCGCCATCCAGAACCCCAGTCTGGATGCCTCGTACCAGCACAGCACCGTCCTCGTCGGAAACCACGCCTCGGTACACCGAACCACCTTCGCGGGGGTCCCAATCGGCAGCCGACTCCTTCGTCAGGTATTGCCGCGCCACGTCGTAGTCCGCACCCGGATCCGCCATGGCCTGCACGAAGTTCTCCACGAGACGGACCGCCGTCACACCCGGCTCCGGTGGTTCGGCGATGATCTGCACGCCGCGAGGCTCCGATCCGAGCGGGACCTCCTGCACGGGCCCCGCGGTCTGAATGTCGGTGCACCCGGCCAGGAGCAGCGCTGCCAACAGCGAGGCGACGAGCCGCGTCATGGGGTGTTCCTCCGCGCTTCAATGTCGGTGGGGATGACGGACAGGGGCGAGCCCATCAGCGCATGCAGTGGATCTCGGGGCAGAGTGAGCCGGAACTGGGCACCACGGCCAGGTCGGCCCCAGGCAGTCAACCAGCCACGATGAAGCCTGGCATCCTCCAGAGCGATGGCGAGTCCGAGTCCAGTTCCACCCACCACGCGGTTCCTTGACGGATCAGCCCTCCAGAAGCGATCGAACACCAGGCCGGACTCACTGGCCTGAAATCCCACGCCGCGGTCTCGTACGGCGACGGCGACGGCGTGCACATCAGATCCCACGGTGATGTCAATCGGATGGGCATCGCCGTGTTCGATGGCGTTCGTCAAAAGATTTCGTAGTATCCGACGGACGCGGCGGGAGTCCATCTGAGCATTCGCCGGTCCATCACTGTGGACCCGCAGCTCGATCCCCTGGCGAGTGGCGAAGTCACGCTGGATCTCCACCTCTGACTCCACCAGTGGCACCAGATCCACCTCGTCGAGGCTCAGGACGGCCGCCCCTGCATCGAAGCGGGAAATCTCGAGGAGATCGGCCAGGAGCGAATCGAATCTGTCGATCTGCGTGGACATCAGCTCCACCGTCCTTCTGGACTGTGGTGAAAAGTGTTCCCGGGACTCATACAGGACGTCCGCCGCCATGCGGATGGTTGTCATGGGCGTGCGGAGTTCGTGGGACACATCCCCCACGAAGCGACGCTGCACCAGCGACAGCGTCTCCAGTTGGCTGATGCGGGCGGCAAGGTCTTCTGCCATGCCGTTCATGGACACGGCCAGGGACGCGATGTCGTCCGTTCCCCGGACCCGCATCCGCTCCCCGAGGTTGCCCGAAGCCAGCCGACGGGCCGTCTGACTTGCCTTGCGCACCGGGCGCACCACCTGCACCGTGACCAGGTAGGCGATGGCGGCCAGCGCGCCCAACAGAGCCAGACCCGTGATGGTCACTGCCCGCTGCAGCGCTTTCAGGGTCGCCACTTCATTGGTCATGGGAAAGATGTAATACACGGCGAACCGCTCGCCCGAGCTGTCGACGAGCGTGGTGCCAAGGGCCCAGCCGGGCTCGCTCGCAGCGTTGTCCGAATACACCACAGACGTGGGTGTCACGTACATCTTGTCGCTGTCCTGCACCTGCTGCTGCAGGGAGTTGGGGACGGACTCCGAGGTGATGCCCCCCGACAGGATGGCACCCGCCGGTCCTTCGATGACCACCTTGTACTGGCCCGCCTGGCCCTGGGCCTGGTAAACCAACTTGTTCAGCTGCTCGTAGACGGCAATGCTGCGGGATTCCGGCAGACGCAGCTGATCCGTCATGAAGTTGTGGATGCCCCTGGCTTCCGTAATGGCGGCG
>CBDTVQ010000394.1:0-2328 GCA_965364045.1 uncultured Tessaracoccus sp.
AGGTACTCGGTGTGATTGAGGCTGCGCTGTCTTGTCTGGATCACTCTGATCGTGTGCGGTCCTCGGCTCCTGAGCGGGTCGCTTTGATGGGCCGGGCCCGCAGAGTCCAAGAACGCGTCACCTCCCCGAAGACCGGCAGACAAGTGGGTCATGCACATCGACCACCACACCGGCCAACCCGCACTCACCCCACCCGGACGGACAGTCGCCTTCTACGGGACAACAAATTCAGCCGGCTCATCGGATCCAGATGCGACCAACAACTCTCCCCAACCATCTGAAAGTCCCGTTTTCCTCACCAGAGCCGGACCCTGACTTCAAAGGTGGGCTCTGCCCAATTCGCCCCACTTCAGCCAATCATTGCCGAACGGCACCCGGTTGACCCTTATCTCACTGTCATTGGCCGTGCGAGACTTGGGTGTTCCCACAAAGGAGGACAACCATGCCGGAGACCCACACCACTCACTGGTTTTCACGTGTGCTGCCGTGGCTTTGGACCCTGTTGGCGCTGATCGTTGCCTGGATCTTCTTCAATGCTGCCGTGGACAAACTCTTGCTCGAACCCGCGGCCCTGAAGCCGTTCGAGGAAATCGGTATGCCCCTCTGGATGGCATATCTCACGTCGGTCGGGGAAATTGCGGGGGCCGTTGCTCTCGTCGTACCGTTCACGCGGCTTTACGGTGGACTACTGCTGGCGGCAATCATGATCGGTGCCGCCGTGGTGAACCTGCTCAACGGCCATCCGGACTACGTCCCGCTGAACGCCGCGCTGATCGTCGGATCGTTGACTCTCGCATGGCAGGGCAGACGGTGGCGGACGTCAACGCAGAACTCTTAGCTGTGGTCCGCGCTGGCCCGACCTTCACCAGCGGAGAACTTGCCGAACGAGCCAACGAAGCAAACTCCAGGAGACAGATCGCATGAATCCCCCAGCACAGGACCGGCCCCGGCCAGCCCGCCCCTCGTGGGCGACGTACCGGCAAAGCATCGGAGACAGGTCCAGCCTGTTCACAGCTCTCGCCAAGGCCTGGGCGCCAGCGCGAGCCCTCTCCCCGGGCAGCTACCTTGACCTTTCTCCCTCGACTGCGATCCCGTCAGTCACCTACCTTGATACCGACCGCCGCGCCGCGCGCTACTTCACCGATCAAGAACTCGTCGCGGCCGAACTCAAGGGCCGGACCCTCCCCGGGGCTGGTACCGAAGTCAATTTCCTGCACGTCGACTACGCGACACCCTTGCCCTCCCGGACACCGGGTTCGACCTGCTCATCTCGCTCTACACAGGCCCAGCCTGGGATCACTGCCAGCAGTACCTGAAGCCCGGCGGGCTGTTCCTTGCCAACACCAGTCACGGTGACGCCAGCCTCGCGGCGCTCGACCCGCGCCCCGAAGCGGTCGCGATCCTCCACATGTAGAGCTGAACCAGTTGCGGCCTACTCGTCGCCGGACTCCGCTGACAGCCCCGGGAGGTCAGTGATCGAGATTCGGCCGCGGCTCAACTTCACAAGCCCGAACTCAGAGAATTCGTTGAGGATCTTGGTCGCCGTCTCGCGCGAGATACCTGTGAGGCAGGCCACCTGCTCGTGGGTCAGGCGGATCTGGATTCCGCGGCCCACCCGGCCCGGGGCCTGGGAATCGACGAGTACGCAGAGTGTGGTGGCGACGCGTTGCGGTGCGCTCTTGAAGACCGTGTCGGAGAGCCGACGTTCCAGAGCCGAGACGCGATTCCCCAAAGTTGCAGAAATGCGTGCCGCTATGCGTGCGTCGGAGAGCAGGAATCGCTGCACGTCGGAGCGGCTCATCACGCAGACGACAACCTTGTCGAGCGCCTCGGCGAAGTTGTCATGCATCTGCTGGCCCAGCAGCAGCATCTCCCCGAACACTGTGCCGGGGTTGATGATCGCCGTTGTGAGCGCACGGCCATCCGGGGACAGCCGGAAGATGCGGACCCTCCCGCCCTTGAGGATGAACAGTTTCTCCATGGGCTGCGGGGGCGAGAACAAGAGCTCTCCGGGCGCGAACTCCTGCATTGGGGCATGACCGGCGATGGCCTCCACCTCGGACGCAGAGAGGTCAGCGAAGATCTCCACTTCACTCATGCACCACATGTCCTGACCGCCCTGGATGTTTTGCTGCACGTCAACCAACTCCTCACGCCGCCCCGGTGCCCAGGGCGGAATCGCATCCGTTGCAGTGGCCTCCAGCGGACCCACCAAACAGTACGCCGACACATCCACACGCGTGGGAATGGGAGATACACCTCTGGCTTGCCTGGTGAAGGTCACGTCGAAACTCCCCCCGAAGTCTCGACGCTTTCCGCATGACGTCG
>CBDTVQ010000395.1:0-2328 GCA_965364045.1 uncultured Tessaracoccus sp.
TCCGGCGCACCAAGTGGGTTCCCATGCGGCTCCGGCCAGTCGATACGCTGGGGGCATCATGACCAAATCATCTCACCGCGCCCTCGTTGCCCAGCTCACCAGCAGATGGCCGGAGAACCGCGTGGCGCCCAGCCTGTCGCGCATTCAGGCCGTCATGGACCTGATGGGCGATCCGCAGCGCTCGGTTCCCGTCATCCAGGTGGCGGGCACAAATGGCAAGGGCAGCACCGCCATCATGATTGAAGCCCTGCTGCGCGCCTCCGGTCTTCGTGTCGGACGCTTCGCGAGCCCCCACCTCTCCGATGTGCGCGAGCGCATCGTCATCGACGGCGACCCCATCACCGAGGATCGCTTCGACGAGGTGTGGGAGGAGATCCGGCCCTTCGTCGAGATGGTGGACGAGCGGAAGCTCGACGGCGTGGACCTGACCTTCTTCGAGGTCATCACCGGCATGGCCTACGCAGCCTTCGCCGACGCACCCGTGGACGTCGCCGTCGTGGAAGTGGGGCTCGGGGGCCGCTGGGATGCCACCAGCGTCATGGAACCCAAAGTCTCCGTCGTCTGCCCGATCGGCCTGGATCACACCCACATCCTGGGTGGCACCATCGCCGAGGTTGCGGTGGAGAAAGCCGGGATCATCAAGGAGGGCAGCGTGGCTGTCCTGTCCGGCCAGGACCCGGCCGCGGCACAGATCCTTCTGGCCCGCGCTGTCGAGGTGGGTGCCGCCGTCAAGGCTGAGGGCCCCGATTTTGGTCTACTCGGGCGACAGATGGCCGTCGGTGGCCAGCTGCTGCGCATTGACACCACAGGCGGTCCCGTCGCCGATGTGTTCCTCCCCCTCTTCGGTGAACACATGGCCCGCAACGCGGCGCTCGCAGTGGCGGCAGTGGAGGCTTTCCTCGGTGGCAAGCCCCTCTCCGAGGAGATCATCACCGAGGGATTGGGCTCAGTGGATGCCCCGGCCCGGCTGGAACTCGTGAAGGACTCCCCGGCGATCGTGCTGGACACCGCCCACAACGTGCAGGCCGCTCGCGCCACCATCGATGCGGTCACCGAATCGTTTGCCTTCGCACCGATGATCGGTGTGGTCGCGATGATGGCGGACAAGGATTCCACCGCCGTGCTGCAGATTTTCTCCGAACAGATGGACGAGGTGGTCATCACCCGGACCGCCAATTCGCCGCGCGCCCGCTCCGTCGAGGAGCTCGCTGCAGAGGCGGAGGACCTGTGGCCCAGCGGGAAGGTACACCGGGCAGATCGCATGGCCGACGCCATCGAGATGGCCGCCGCTCTGGCGGACGCGGCGGGCACCCATGCGGGTGTACTCATCGTCGGTTCCGTCATCGCAGCAGGCGAGGCGCGAGACCTGCTGGTTCAGGAACCCGCAGTCAACAGCGCTTTTGAGGACCGCCGCGGGGATGATGAAGAGTGAAACTGACGTCCACGAATCCGCTGCGCTCCGCGCTGATGTCGGTGCTGATCTTTGAGGTCATCGTGTTCTGGCTGGCTTTCGCCGGCATGGTGCAGGTCTCCGAAGTGCCCGTCGGAACCGCCGCCATCTGGGTGAGCGTTGCCAGCGTGCTCGCCATCGTCGCGACGGCCGGTTTACGCAAGGGCTGGGGCTATCCGGTGGCGTGGCTCACCCAGGTTGCCGCCATCCTGCTCGGCCTCCTCACCCCATGGATGTATGCCATGGGCATCGTCTTCGCGCTGATCTGGACGATCTCCTTCGTCCTCGGCAAACGCCTGGAAACCAGGTTCAACCACAACAAGGAAGCGGGAGCCCCGTGAACGAGCGGACCTTCGTCATCATCAAGCCCGACGCCGTTGCAGCCGGACACGTCGGCAACATCCTCAATCGCTACGAGGAAGCGGGATTTCGTCCCGAGGCGATGGATATGCGCACCATCGACGGTGAGTTCTCGGACCAGCACTACGCCGAGCACCTCGGACGCGACTACTACCCGCCGCTGCGCGAGTTCATGACCGAGGGTCCGCTGGTGGCGATGATTCTCACTGGGAAGAATGCATTGGCGGGTGTCCGCGAGCTCAACGGCGCGACGGACCCGGCCAAGGCGGATGTCAACACCATCCGTGCAGACTTCGGCACTTCCGTGAAGACCAACTGCGTCCACGCCTCGGACAGCCCCGAAGCAGCCACCTCCGAGATCGGTCTCTGGTTCCCGGGAATGGCATGACGCAACCCACTCCTCAGCACTCCGACGGCGGACCGCCACCCGCGACGCCGGCCCCGGGCTGGGTGCCGCCATCGGGTCCGGCTCCGAGCGGGATGCCACCCCCGGGAGCACCACCGGCGGGGCCGCCCCC
>CBDTVQ010000396.1:0-2313 GCA_965364045.1 uncultured Tessaracoccus sp.
CATACGGTCATCCGGCGCACCATCAAGTTCCCCGAGACCACAGTCGCCGGTGAACCCATCACCACCTACGCCTCCGCCTCTCCCGGTGCCGACGCCTACCGGCAGCTTGCGCGGGAGGTGCTGCAGCGATGCAAAAACCAGTGAACAAACGCGCGTCGCTGCCCGGGGCGTCCGAGCTCTTCCGGCAGACACAGTCCAACCCTGCCTTTGACACGCCCCGCCGCAGCGGGTCACCAGAGAGTGTTGCCGTGGAGCGGGCCTCCGAGGTACCCGACTCGTCGACCAGCCCGAGTGAAGCCCCACAGGTTCCCATGGCTTCCGGTCGCGTTCGCCACGATCAGAAGATCACCGTCTACTTCTCGTCCGAGGAACTGTTCGCTCTGGAGGATGCGACGCTGCTGTGCAAGCGCGCCCACGGTCTCAAGGTGGACCGAGGAAGGCTCGTGCGCTCTGCCGTCGCCCTGGCACTTGCCGATCTCGCCGAGAATGGCACGGATTCCGACGTGGTGGCGGCCCTGCGAGCCCAGTGATTCCTGACGCAGTGAGTAGAACCAGTGAGTAGGAACCCCGTTGGCAGGACCGCTGCTGGTCGCACGCGCAAACGCGGTGGGGAGAAGGCCGAGCGGCAGGACCAAGTGGCCGGCTTCGACGTCCATCTCGCCAACTTCGAAGGCCCCTTCGACTTGTTGCTGCAACTCATCGGCCGCCACGAGATGGACGTGACACAGGTGTCGCTGAGCCGTGTCACGGACGAGTTCATTGCCCACGTCCGGCTCGGTGGCAAGGAATGGGATCTCGATCAGACGAGCTCTTTCCTGGTGGTGGCAGCCACTTTGCTGGATCTGAAGTGCGCCCGGCTGCTGCCCGGCGGCGAGGTCACGGATCCCGAGGATCTGGCCGCGCTTGAAGCGCGCGATCTACTCTTCGCCCGCCTGCTGCAGTACCGCGCCTTCAAGGAACTGGCTTCCTGGATCGAGAGCCACGTTGACTCTGCGAGCCTGACGCACTGGCGGCCGGGCGGGATCGAGGACAAGTTCGCTCACGTGCTGCCGGATGTGGAACTGAACCTCACCGCCGCCGACCTGGCACGACTGGCAGCCGCAGCCATGGCTCCCCGGCCGGTGCCCCACGTGGAACTGGCACATCTCCATGGTGCGCAGGTCAGCGTGGTGGAACAGACGGCGCTCGTTGCTTCCCTGCTGCGGGAGAAGGGCTCGGACACCTTCCGCAGCCTCGCGTCCGGGTGTGACCGTCTCACGGTTGTCGTGCGATTCCTCGCCATCCTTGAACTCTTCAGGGCACGCCAGGTGGTCTTTGAACAGGCCGGTCCGCTCACCGAACTCCACATCCGCTGGGTGGGGAGCGAGGAGGTTGTACTGCCCGAAGTGGACGAGTACGAGACTCAACCCGAGCTGGAGGATGCATGACAGGGCTGAATGCGGAAGACGTCGATGTACCAGGAGAGGCACAACATGGCCTCACCCGTCCCGTTGAGGCCATGTTGTTGATGGCCACTGAACCCGTGATGGCTGCCGATCTGGCGGCGGCACTGGAGACCCCGGAGCAAGACGTGGTGGCAGCGCTGGAGGAGATCACGGAGTTCTATCGGCTCAGTGGCCGCGGCATTGAGGTCCGTCGGGTGGCTGGCGGCTGGCGGCTCGCCACTGCCTCGGACCTCGCCGACGTGATCGAGGCCTGGGTGGTGGCGGACCAGCGGGCCAAACTCAGTCAGGCTGCCCTGGAGACCCTCTCCGTGATCGCCTACCTGCAGCCCTGCACGCGGGGCCGCATCGCTGGTGTCCGGGGTGTCAACGTGGACGGAGTGGTGCGCACCCTGCTGGTGCGCGGGCTCATCGCCGAGGCGGGCGAGGACACGCACACGGGCGCCATGACGTTCACCACCACGGGTGTATTCCTGCAAAAGCTGGGCCTGGATTCGCTCGACGAATTGCCGGACTTGGCGCCACTGCTGCCCGACGCCGTAATGTTGGAAGCTGAGCTCGGCCGATTGGTCGAAGAACACAACACTGAATGAGGAGGCCCTGATGGTCGAAGAGACCACGGGTGTGCGGTTGCAGAAGGTGTTGGCCGCGGCCGGCATCGCCTCCCGTCGAGCCAGCGAGATCATGATTGACAAGGGGCGCGTGGAGGTCAACGGCAAGACCGTGACCGAGCAGGGCATGCGCGTGGATCCGGAGCACGACAAAATTCGTGTCGACGGCTCCCGCATCCCCCCACCCAGGCGCCACATCCACGTTGTGCTGAACAAGCCGCGCGGCGTTGTGGCCACGATGGAGGACCCCGAAGGCCGCG
>CBDTVQ010000397.1:0-2310 GCA_965364045.1 uncultured Tessaracoccus sp.
GAGAATAAAGGGGACGAGACAACCAATGGCAATCACTGCCGCAGACGTGAAGAAGCTCCGCGACCAAACGGGCGCGGGCATGATGGATGCCAAGAGGGCACTGACGGAGGCCGACGGCGATTTCGTCAAGGCAACCGAGGGACTGCGCATCTCCGGCCTTGCCAAGCAGGCCAAGAGGGCTGACCGTGAGGCCAGCAATGGCATCGTGGCAGGCCGCGATGGCATCCTGATCCAGCTTGCCGCCGAGACCGATTTCGTGGCCAAGAACGCTGAGTTCGTCGGACTCGCCGACAAGATCGTCGAGGCCATCGCCACCAGCGGTGCCGCCGACCTCGCCTCGGCGAAGGCCGCCGCGCTCGACGGTGGGACCGTTGAGAGCACCGTCATGGAACTGGGCGCCAAGCTGGGGGAGAATCTCTCACTGGCAGCGGTCGCCAATTTCAAGGGCACCTCTCACCTCTATTTGCACCGCCGCGCTGCCGACCTGCCTCCGCAGGTGGGTGTGCTGGTGGAGTACAACGGTGGGGACGACACGCTCGCCCACCAGGTGAGCATGCAGATCGCGGCCATGAGCCCGTCCTTCGTCTCGCGTGACCAGGTTCCGGCAGACGTCGTGGAGAACGAGCGACGCATCGCCGAGGCCACGGCACGCGAGGAGGGCAAGCCCGAGGGCGCCATCTCTCGCATCGTCGAGGGTCGCCTGGGCGGATACTTCAAGGACGTCGCACTGCTGGACCAGCCAGCCGTGTGGGAGGACAAGAAGTCCGTGGGTGACATCCTCAAGGGCAAGGGCACGGAAGTAAATCGCTTCGTGCGGTTCGCCGTCGGGGCCTGATCCTCAACCACCAGCCATGATGACGGCGTGCCGCTGCGACCAGTTCGCATGCGGCACGCCGTCCTCGCATGTCACCTCAACGAGGCACGCGATAGGCTGACACCCATCCAATTGAAAGGCGCCCATGAGCAAGCCCTACAAACGTGTCCTGCTGAAGCTGTCCGGTGAGGTTTTTGGCGGCGGGAAGTTGGGCGTTGATCCTGTTGTCGTTGAAGGCATCGCCGCAGAGATTGCCGAGGTTGTCCGCGCGGGCACGCAAGTGGCCGTTGTCGTCGGAGGTGGAAACTACTTCCGGGGAGCAGAACTGAGCCGCAGCGGCATGGCGAGGGACCGGGCTGACTACATGGGAATGCTCGGGACGATGATGAACTGCCTCGCCCTCCAGGACTTCTGTGAGAAGGCCGGCATTGAAACCCGCGTGCAGTCCGCCATCACCATGGGACAGATCGCCGAGGATTACATTCCCCGTCGGGCCGAGAGGCACCTTGAGAAGGGGCGACTCGTGATCTTTGGGGCTGGGTCCGGAATGCCGTACTTCTCCACGGACACCGTCGCGGCCCAGCGCGCACTCGAAATCAGTGCAGAAGTGCTGTTGATGGGTAAACAAGGGGTCGACGGCGTGTACAACGCCGATCCGGCCACGGATCCGGACGCCGTCATGTACGAATCGCTCACCTATGACCAGTTCCTCAGCGAGGACCTGAAGGTTGCCGACGCCACCGCCATCGCTCTGGCTCGAGACAACGACCTCTCCATCGTTTTCTTCAATCTGTCGGTTGCGGGCAACATTGCCCGCGTGGTCAACCGAGACCACATCGGGACCCATCTGTCCCGCTGACCGCTCCACCAGTCATCCATGAGGAAGGACAAAAGCGCACCATCATGATTGCCGAAACACAGAAGGACGCCCAGACCAAGATGCAGCAGGCGGTGGAGTTCGCTCGCGAAGACCTGGCGTCCATTCGCACGGGTCGCGCACACCCAGCGATGTTCAACCGCATCCAGGCTGAGTACTACGGTGCGCCGACGCCACTGCAGCAGCTTGCAACCTTCACGTCCACGGATCCGCGCTCGCTGCTGATCACGCCGTTCGACCGCAGCGCCATCACGGCCATCGAGAAGGCCATCCGCGACGCTGACCTCGGTGTCAACCCCGGCAACGACGGTAACTCCATCCGCATCGTCATGCCGCAACTGACCGAGGACCGCCGCAAGGAGTACATCAAACTGGCGAAGTCCAAGTCAGAGGACGCTCGAGTCGTGGTTCGCAACGCACGTCGTCAGGCCATGGACCAGTTGAAGAAGCTCCAGAAGGATGCCGAGATCAGCGAGGATGACCTTGCTCGTGCGGAAAAGGCCATGGATGCCTCCACCAAGAAGTTCGTCGACAGCATCGACGAGCTGATGAAGAACAAGGAAGCAGAGCTCAGCGAAGTCTGATGACGACAGCAGACAGCGCGCCATTGCCCAGGACA
>CBDTVQ010000398.1:0-2295 GCA_965364045.1 uncultured Tessaracoccus sp.
TCGGGGACTGATTCGACCTTATCGTCTCACTCTCCCCACCGGCCCGGCGGGACTCGAAAACCTTCAGCGGGACGGCGGGACGAGAAAAGCCAGGGCAGCGATTCCCGCCGCCATGGAGGCAAGGCCCATCACGTCGACCCATCGTCGACGCACCACCAGCAGGCCAGCCACGCGGGCTCGCAACACCAACCGCAGCAGGGCGGCGAGACCCGCTGCTCCGGCGATCAGGAGTGAAGCGCTGCGCCAGCGCCCCAGACCCAGGAACACCAGTGCGGCGGCCAGCACCACGAGGACAACAACGAGTGGCCACGGGTTGCTGGGAAACTCCTCGACCGGGAGGTCACGCCTGTCCGCCATGCAGGCCTGTCTCTCCCCGCAGAAGGTCCTTGCCTGAGGGTGTCGCAACCGGCTGCGTCTCCATCCCGTGCTGCGCCTCGGCACGGTCCACCACGTTGCTGAGCAGCATTGCCCGGGTCATGGGCCCGACGCCGCCTGGAATGGGGGCGATCAGAGAGGCCTTCTCCCACACATCGGGATTCAGATCCCCCACCAGACCGTCTCCGGTCCGCGTGATACCAACGTCCACGAGCACGGAACCCTCCCGGATCATGTCTGCCGTCAACATGCCGGGTGTGCCGGCTGCCGTGACGACGATGTCGGCCTGAGCAGTCAGCGACGCAAGATCCCGGGTGCCGGTGTGGCAAAGCGTCACGGTGGAGTTCTCGGACTTGCGGGTCAGCAGGAGCCCCAGCGGCCGTCCCACCGTGGTGCCGCGACCAATAATGACGGTGTGGGCCCCGTTGATCTCCACGTCGTAATACCGCAGGAGAGCCACGATTCCACGTGGAGTGCACGGCAACGCACCAGGAATTCCGAGCACGAGCCTGCCCAAATTGACCGGATGGAGGCCGTCCGCATCCTTTTCAGGGTCCACCAGAGAGAGCGCCCAGTTGTCATCGAGGTGCTTGGGGAGCGGCAGTTGCACGATGTAGCCGGTGCAGGCAGGATCCCGATTCAGCTGATCAAGCTGTGCGGCCAGATCCTTTGCCGAGGTGTCGGCTGGCATGTCAACACGGATGGACTGAATACCCACCTCGGCGCAGTCGCGATGCTTCCCGGCCACGTAGGACTGGGACCCGGGATCATCCCCCACGAGCACGGTCGCCAGACCCGGAACCACGCCTGAGGCACTGAGCCGCAAGACACGCTCCTTGAGTTGAGCCTTGATCTGCTTGGCGACCGGGACGCCGGCCATCTTCGTTGCTGTCATGTCAGGATTGCCTCGATTTCAGTGGAAGAAGTGACGGGTGCCGGTCAGGTAGAGCGCCACCCCGTGTTCCTGGCACAGCGCGATCGTTTCCGCATCTCGCATGGATCCGCCCGGCTGGACGATCGCCCGGACACCGGCATCGATCAGGATCTTCGGGCCGTCGCTGAAGGGGAAAAAGGCATCGGAGGCGGCGACGGAACCCGCTGCCCTGTCCCCCGCGCGCTCGACTGCCAGAGTGCAGGAGTCCACGCGGTTGACCTGCCCCATCCCAACCCCGACCGAGGCGCCATTGGCTGCCAGCAGGATGGCGTTGGACTTCACCGAGCGGCAGGCTCGCCACGCGAACTCCAGATCGGCCAGCGTCGATTCGTCGACGGCCTCGCCGGCTGCAAGCTTCCATTCATGTGCCGCGTCACCAGTGGCGTCGATCCGATCCGGCTCCTGCAACAGTGCCCCACCGCTGATGGGATGGAGAACGTGGGCGGAATGTTCAAAATGCGGGGCGCGCAGAAGTCGAATGTTCTTCTTGGCCCCCAGTATTTCCAGCACACCGTCTTCGAAGCCGGGCGCGATGACCACCTCTGTGAACACCTCTGACACCGCACGCGCCATCTCCACGGAGATGGGACGATTGGCAGCGATGACGCCGCCGAAGGCGGAGACGGGATCACAGGAATGGGCCCTGCGATGCGCTTCAGCAACGTCCTTGCCCACCGCGATCCCGCACGGGTTCGCGTGCTTGATGATGGCTACGCACGGCTCCTTGAAATCGAAGGCGGCCCGCAACGCGGCATCCCCATCGGTGTAGTTGTTGTAGCTCATGGGCTTGCCATGCAGAAGTTCGGCCTGAGTGATGCCCCTGGGCGCCCGACTGTCGGAGTACAGTGCGGCCGCCTGGTGCGCGTTCTCGCCGTAACGCAGCGTCGTCTGCTTCTGCCACGTGCCGCCCAGCCAGCTCGGAAACCCATCAGCGGGTTGATCCGCGACATTGGCCGACATCCAACCGGCCACGGCCACGTCATAGG
>CBDTVQ010000399.1:0-2293 GCA_965364045.1 uncultured Tessaracoccus sp.
AGCACGGGGATCAGCACCGCCAACGCCACGAGGGCGCGCAGGACCCACCGATGCGCTTTCACCGCTCCATGGTAGTGGGGAACCGCAGCTCGCCTGTTCAGGACTGGCTGCTTCGCGCGTTCCACCATTCGCGCAGCAACGTCTCCGCCGCAGGACGATCAACGGGGCCATGTTCCATGCGATGCTCCAGCAGGAAGCGGTAGGCCTCCCCCACCTCGCGGCCCGGAGGAATGCCCAGGACGGCCATGATCTCCGTACCATCCAGATCCGGACGGAGTGAATCCAGTTCCTCCGCCTTCATCAACTCGTCGATGCGCCACTCCAGTTCTTCATAGTTGCGGCGCAACCGGGTGGCCTTGTCCTTGTTTCTGGTGGTGCAGTCCGAGCGCGTCAGGATGTGCAGGCGTTCCAGTTCGTCGCCGGCATCCCTTACATAGCGACGCACGGCCGCGTCGGTCCACTGTCCCTCGCCATAGCCGTGGAAACGCAGGTGCAGCTCTGTGAGTTTGGCCACGGACTTCACGACGGCGTTGCTGAAGTTCAGGGCGCGCAACCTGCGCTTCACCTGCTTGGCTCCCACCACATCGTGATGGTGGAACGTCACCTTGGCGCCCTCGAAGCGACGGGTGGACGGCTTTCCGATGTCGTGCATCAGTGCAGCGAGGCGACCGACCAGATCGGGGGCGTGGCCGCGCAGCTTCTCCAGATCGATGGACTGCTCGAGCACCGTCAACGAGTGCTCGTAGACGTCCTTGTGCCGGTGGTGCTCGTCGAGCTCGAGCTGCAGTGCGGGTAGTTCCGGCAACACGTACTCGGCGATGCCGGTCCGCACCAGAAGATCCAGACCGGCGCGCGGCGAGTCGGTGAGCAGCAGGCCGGACAGCTCGGCCTGGACGCGTTCCACCGAGACGATGGTGATGCGCTCCGCCATGGCTGTCATGGCCGTCACCACCTCCGGAGCCACCCGGAACCCCAGTCGGGAGGCGAAGCGGGCGGCGCGCATCATGCGCAACGGGTCGTCGGAGAAGGACACCTCCGGAGTGGCCGGGGTCCGCAGCACGCCGTCGGCCAGGTCCTCCAGGCCGTTGTAGGGGTCGATGAATGCACGGGTGAGGACGTCCACGGCCATGGCGTTCACTGTGAAGTCGCGACGCACGAGATCACCATCGAGGGTGTCGCCGAAGGCCACCTCGGGTTTGCGGGACTCGCTGCGGTAGACATCAGCACGAAATGTGGTGATCTCGATCTGCCATTCGGTGTCTCCGTCGTGCTTCATGGCCCCGATGGTGCCGAAGTCGCGGCCGATGTCCCAGGTGGAGGGGGTGAAGCGTTTGAGTAGTTCGTGGGTGAGGTCCGGGTGAGCCGATGTGGTGAAATCCAGGTCATGCCCGAGGTGGCCCAGCAGCGCATCGCGCACGGAGCCGCCCACCAGGTACAGCGAGTGTCCCGCCTCGTCGAAAAGGATCCCGAGTTGGTCGATGACTGCCGAGATGCGGAGCAATTGATCCACGGCGTTCGTCTGGGCTTGGGTGAGGCTGGGCATGGACGCCTACCTTACGCCCCCTATTGTCCGGTCTCTCGCTCACGTTGGGCTGGCAATCGCTCTGGAATGTGGAGCAGATGTGGCACATCCTCTGGCGAGCCGTGGCCGAGTGTGGTTGCATGGTGGTCTGCGTGGAAGCAATGGTTGGCTCCCACCACTTTGCAGGGAGTCCAATGAAGGCGCAGGGGATCAGGTCGCTCATCGCGTCCACATCCTCCGTGCTGGCCATCGGTCTCATCGTCTCGCTCGGAGCCCAGCCGAACGACTACTCGGCGGTGCCCATGGCATCTGTCGGGCAGCCTCCGGAAACGCTCTCCGCGAGTACCATCGCCCCCAAACTCCCGCCCCTCCCTGCTGACCCGATAGCGCACTCCGCGAGGGATGACACCGGTCTCGGCCTCGCAGCATCCGGCTCCTCCAGGATCCCCGAAGAGCCCCCCGGTGAGGACACCACCATCCTCACCTTGCCCTCCGTGGTGCCAACGGCAGCCATCCCGTCGGTGACACCTGTGGCTGCCAAACCCGGCACGGGCACCCTGCTCTCAATGCCTCTGACGGGAAGGAAGACATCCCGCTTCGGCATGCGATTCCACCCCATCAGGCACGTCTGGAAGCTCCACTCCGGGCTGGATCTCGCCGCTCCATGCGGCACTCCCGTTGGCGCAGCGGCTGCGGGCACGGTGGTGAAGGCCGGTTGGGCAGGCGGCAACGGCATCCAGGTGAAGGTGGATCACGGCACGATCGCCGGCC
>CBDTVQ010000400.1:0-2290 GCA_965364045.1 uncultured Tessaracoccus sp.
GCGATGGGAAACACTACCGCAGCCTTGCCCTGCGAGACAAAGCAGCCCATCCAACCGCTGGCGCGCAGCCGGCAACGTGTCCGCGGTCCGCCCCCTGAAGCACCGGTGCGCAGCACCTTCACCCAGGCTTCACGGCACAATGGACTGCAGGACACAATGGTTCCCATCACACACGTACACAGCAGCAGGAGGAGAGCTTCATGGCATCCGAGAACTCGTTCGACGTCGTCAGCAAGGTTGACCGCCAGGAGGTGGACAACGCACTGAACCAGGCGGCGAAAGAAGTCAGCCAGCGCTTCGATTTCAAAAACACAGACTCCACCATCCGCTGGTCCGGCGAGGCCATCGAGATGGAGGCCAACTCGGAAGATCGGGTGAAGGCCATACTTGATGTTTTCCAGACGAAGCTCGCGCGGCGCGGCATCAGCCTCAAGGCGCTCGACGCAGGCGAAGCCCGGGTGTCCGGGAAGATGTGGCGGATCACGTCGACCACGACTGAGGGCATCTCGCAGGAGAACGCCAAGAAGGTTTCCAAGCTCATTCGCGATGAGGGACCCAAGGGCGTGAAGTGTCAGATCCAAGGGGATGAGCTTCGCGTCTCGAGCAAGAGTCGTGACCACCTGCAGGAGGTCCAGGACCTCATCAAGGGCGCCGACTACGACTTCGCCGTGCAGTTCACCAACTACCGCTGAGGGCCGGACGGAGGCCACGGGGCCGCGGCTCGCTACGATCGGGCCCCATGAACGCCTCGCTGGTCCTTGGTTCCCACAATGTCAACGGAATCCGCGCTGCCCTGCGGCGCGGATTCCGCCCGTTTTGGGATGCGGAGGGAGTCGACGTCATCGCCCTGCAGGAGGTGCGCTGTCGGCTCGCTGACCTGCCGACGGCAGCCTTCACCGGCTACCACACAGCTCTCGAGACCGGAACGCTGCCGGGACGCAACGGTGTGGCCGTGATGACGCGACAGCCACCTTCAGCGATCCGCACCCTGTCCGGCACCGCCCTGCTGGCCGGAGACGACGGCGTGTTCTCGGAGGTTCCCTGCACTCACCTTCCGAACCGCGATCTGGCACACTTCTCCCACGAGGGCCGCTACATCGAGGTGGATCTGTCCGATGCACCCGTGCGCGTGGCGTCTCTGTACCTTCCAAAGGGAGCGGCCCGACCCTTCGAGACGGTCAAGGACGGGGAGAAGTACGCGCGCAAGATGCGCTTTCTGAAGGGGCTCGCCCGGCTGCTGACCACCTCGCGTCGTGAGGCGGCGGCCGCTGGCCGCGAGTTCGTCGTCGTCGGCGATTTCAATGTCGCCCATGAGGAACTCGATCTCAAGAATTGGCGGACCAACCAGCGCTCGGAGGGGTTCCTCCCCGAGGAGAGGGATTGGTTTTCCTCAGTGGTGGGGTCCCGTCGTCTGGTGGATGTGGTGCGCTCCCTGCATCCGGGCACCCCCGGCCCGTACTCGTGGTGGTCCTGGAGGGGTCAGGCTTTCGCCAACGACTCCGGATGGCGCATCGACTACCACCTGGCTTCGCCAGCGCTGGCTCGAACGGTGACGTCTGCCTGGGTGGCCCGGGAGGCGGACTACGAATCCAGGATCAGCGACCACAGCCCCGTGTTGGCTTCCTATGACCTTTCCACGCTGAACTGATCGTCACTCCTCTGAGGAGGATCGGGCGCGCTTGCCTCCCAGCGGTTCCCACCGCTGCCGCAGCGTGTGTCCCCGGATGGACTCGAAGGCGGCAAACATCAGCAGTACCGCGAGCAGCCAGAAGCCATTTCGCAGTGCGAAGTTCATCGCCGAGTAGCTGAGAAGAACGGCCGTCACGATGACGGCGACCCGCAACCACCGCGTCGAAGGTCTGGTCAGGGGGAACAGAACTCCACCCCACAGCACGTACCAGGAGTGCAGGGCCGGCGCGCAGAACGCGAACAGCAGGTAGGTCCAGGACAGGAAGTGCAGGGGCCGCTTCCCGAGGTGACGGACGGCGAGCCACACCGCGCCGACTCCGAACACCACGACACCCACTGTCCGGGACGCGTTGATGGCCATCCGTCCTGTGGAATCCAGGCCGAAGGCATCGACGATCCACTGAATGAGATGCCCCACCACCGTGAACGGCGAGACGGTGTCCACCATGCCCGGAACGTCCACGGCGTTGATCCACCCGAAGCCCAGACCAGTTGCCATGGAGATCCCCGCGAAGGAGCCCATGGCCAGCCCGACGGACGCGGCGACCCTGGCGCTCGCACGCAGTGTTGGCACGAGCTTGTGCCACTGCGCCACGGGCAG
>CBDTVQ010000401.1:0-2275 GCA_965364045.1 uncultured Tessaracoccus sp.
GTCTACTTCGCGTTGTCGCCGGCCATCACGAAGCTGACCGTCGACGCACTTGCGCAGGTCGACCTCCCCACCGGGCTCGAGTTCGCCCTGGAGAAGCCCTTCGGGACCGATGCGGATTCGGCCCGCGCCCTCACCGAAGCTCTGTATCGCTTCACGGACGAGGACCACATCGTGCGCTCCGATCACTTCCTCGGCATGCCCGGCACAGTCAATCTGTGCGGGCTGATGCAGACCAACCGGCCGCTGCAGGCCACGTGGCACAACGGGGCCGTCGAGTCCGTGACGTTCGTCTTCGACGAAACCCTCGGCCTGGAAGGACGTGCGAAGTTCTACGACGCCACGGGCGCCGCACGCGACATGCTCCAGTCCCACTTGCTGCAGACAATGGCGCGATCGTTGGCCGATCCGGCGGACGGCACCAACGGAGCAGTTGAGGTGCTCGCCGCCACGCGGCTGCACGGCGAGGTTCGGCATGCAGCTCGACGCGCACGCTACACAGCCGGGGAGATCGACGGCCACCAGCTTCCTGACTACGCCTCCGAGGATGGCGTGGATGCCTCCCGCGGCACTGAAACCTCTGCCGAGGTCACCTTCGCCGTCGATACCGACGTCTGGCGCGGCGTGCCCATCACCCTGCGTTCCGGGAAAGCGATCGGTGATCCCCGGAAGGAGATCACGGTGCACTACCAATCCGTGGGGGACGCCAAGGGCACCACGCTGCGCCTCCACTTCGAGGACGACAGCGTCCTCATGGAGGTCAACGTCACGGATCCGGCCAATCAGGACAGCCTGCAGCGCGTCACATTCCACACAAGACTCATACCGTCGAAACTCTCGGCGTATGGCCGCGTCGTGCGGGGTCTGGTGCAGCGCACTGGAGCCACCCAACTCCATCCCAACTCCCCCGTCCGGGCATGGGAGATCCTGCAGCCGGTCTTCGACGCCTTCGACAACGACGTGGTGCCGCTGGAGGAGTACTCGGCCGGATCATCGGGCCCCAAGGGCTGGTGACTTACGTCCCGAGAGGGCCGCGACCCCCGCCTGACCGGACACGCGGCACCCACTGCTGTTCAAGACTGAGCGCAGACAAGACACGCGGCACCCACTGCTGACCTCGTAGCCGTCCGGCCAGACTCGCCACACGCACTGGGTGCGACGCCCTATGCGACCTCGGAGCACAGTCGACGCCGTGTGTCCGGTTCGAATCTCCACCGGCCACCTTTGGACGTTTTCCTGATTCATGCTGGTTCTGGACTAATTCCAGATTTGGGGATAGGGTAATAACCATGTCTGACGATGCAGCTGTCCCAAACACTCCCGACGGATCCGCCTCCGCCGTGGGGTTGCTCCGCGACAACGGCGTCCGCATCACCGCTTCGCGAGTCGCGGTGCTGACCGCCGTCGAGGCTTCACCCCACGTCGATGCAGACACCGTGGCACACGTCGTCCGTGACCGCCTGGGCGCAGTATCCACCCAAGCCATTTACGACGCGCTCACCCTGTTCACCAGCCTCGGGCTGCTCCGTCGCATCAAGCCGTCCGGCTCCTCTGCGCTCTACGAGACACGTGTCGGCGACAATCATCACCACCTGATGTGCCGCAACTGCAGCAGCATCATCGACGTCGACTGCCCCGCTGAAGCACCCCGGTGCCTCATCCCAGCAGCGACGCACGGCTTTCTCGTCGACGAGACCGAAGTCGTCTACTGGGGTCTCTGCTACAGCTGCCAACAGGCCCCCGCCTGATCAACTGTCCGGCCACGGACACCCCATCTTGGGACCCACACCAACCGAAAGGACGAGGTAGACATGACCAACCACACTGATCGCGACCTGATCCACGAGGGCACCAACCCGGAAGGATCCGCCCTCAGCAACGGCGCACCCGCCGAGTCCGACCGCAACAGCCTGAGCCTCTCCCCCAATGGCCCGCTGCTGCTGCACGACGTTCACCTGGTGGAAACCCTGGCCCACTTCAACCGTGAGAATGTGCCGGAGCGCCGTCCGCATGCCAAGGGATCGGGAGCCTTCGGCGAGTTCGAGGTGACCGGTGATGTCTCCGCCTACACCAGGGCGGCCGTCTTCCAGCCCGGCACGAAGACCCGCATGCTGGCCCGCTTCTCGACGGTGGCCGGCGAGCAGGGCTCCGCCGACACGTGGCGTGACGTGCGCGGTTTCTCGCTGCGGTTCTACACCACCGAGGGCAACTTCGATCTCGTCGGCAACAACACGCCCGTCTTCTTCGTGCGCGACCCCATGAAGTTCCCCCACTTCAT
>CBDTVQ010000402.1:0-2271 GCA_965364045.1 uncultured Tessaracoccus sp.
AACGACGGAATGGCCGTCGGAGACCTCGATGCTGACCTTCTTCTGGCCTGTTGTCGTTCCGATGTCGCGGAAGGTGATGTCCCCCTCGGGGGTGAAACTGATCTCGTCCGCCGTGTCCGGGGGGAGCCAGGCGCGCAGCAGGACGAGGCTGTCGCCGTCCGGATCACGCCAGTCCAGCAGCGCCCTCGTCGTGACGGTGTCGCCCAGACCCATGTCGAGTGGCGTGGCGCGCTCATGCTTGCGGGGCGCTTCGTTGGACACCCCGGGATCCGCCGGCAGCACACGGACGCTCACCCTCGCCACATCCGTGCCCCGGCGACCGTCGCTGATCGTGTACGTGAAGTCCAGCACGCCGGTGGTGTTGGCATCCACGCTGACCTGGAGACCGGATCCGCCGCGCACAGTCTCAAAGGTGGCTCCGGACACCTCGCTGTTGGCACTGATGGTGAGGATGTCCCCATCCGGATCCGCGTCGTTGTCCAACACGTCAAGGATCGTGGAGCGCCCGGCCCGGGCGGCCAGTTCATCGTCTCGTGCAACTGGCGCCCGGTTCTTCTCCCTGTCCGGTGGGACCACGGTCGCGAGCGTCGGCGCAGTGACGTCAGTAGTGTCCTCGGGCGGGATCACACCGTCCCAGTCGAAAATGCGGGTCATGTCCTTGTCCACCATCCACATGATTCCCCTGATGACGTCGTTCAGGACCACCGTCGAGCGATTGGTCTGGAAGACCAGCGGCGGATCCGACGGGTTGGACGTCACGTCAGCACGCGGAATGTTGCGCGTCCTGGGTTCCAGCCCGGGGCAGGCCTTGACGAACCGCTCGCCGAAAGCTGCGTAGACGCAATCCCCCACCTGGACCGGGACCGATGGCGCTGCGTCCGGAGTCTCCATCAGGGAACGGGGACCATCCTTCGTGAGCGCGCTGAGGCCTGCTCGCGTTGCGTAGACGGCCCTGGCGCCCTTCCCTCCGCTGAGCGCATCACGTGCGTGCGGCACGAGTTGTGCGTCCTGGGCTCCGGAGACCTCGAACGCTCTGTCCGTGCCCTCCACCCAAATGCGACCACTGGCGGTATCAAGGACCACTGCATCGGCACCGACGGAACTGAGCCGAGCAGATTCACCAACACCATCCAGGGTGAAGGGCAGCGGCGTTTCGCGGACGGACTCGCTCTCTGAGCGCAGCAAAAGGGATCTCTGGACGTCCAACCCGATGACGTCGCCGTCGAAGGTCAGGGTGGCGCCGCCGAAGTCACCCAGCTCCATGTCGGCCTTGCGTTCCTGGAAGTCAATCTCCAGAAGGTCTTCGGGGTCGCCGAACCATGCCTTGCCAGTGCTGGGGTCCACCACGAGAAGCGTTCCCCCGGCCAGGCTCACCTTCGCGCCGTCGGGGAGCTGTACCGGGGAGCCCAACCGGTTGAGGCCGGGATCGTAGTTGACGAGCGTCGATGATCCCGTACCGTGCACCAGCACCCGGTCCTCGTCCTGCAGGAGTTCGAACTTCGAATCACCCACGGTGGCGTAGTCGGAGAGCTCGTCGATCTGGGCGTTCAGGACCCCGAGCCCGCCGGCATCCTGTTTGACGACGTGGACGGTTCCCTCATTCAGGCGGACATCGGCCCTCACCAGGCCCGGGCTGAGGACTGCCAACACGCCCACAGCAAGCACGACAGCCCCCACCAGGAACACCTGCCAGGTGTTCCGCAGGAAACGACGCAACCGCCGCCCCGTGCGCGAGGGCAACGTGTCGTCCGTCCTCAGACCCGTCATCCCGTCCTCATCCTCGCGGTGGTTCGATTCGCAGGGAAACACCGTCACCCAGGTCCAGGACGGTTCCCAAATCCACCTGCACCGACTCACCGTTGGCGAGCACGAATGACTGCTCCCCCATGGGCAGCACCGTGGTGCCATTGGTGGAATCCAGATCGGTCACAATGACGCTCCAGTCCCGCGCCGCCACGATCAGGTGGCTTCGGGAGATGTCGCTGCTGGGACTCGGCACGCGCATGAGGTGGGCGCCGGGAGGCCCCTTCGAGGCGTCAGGCGAGCGTCCAACGACGACAGCCTCACGAACATCTGCGAAATCTCCCTGATTGCTGTGTATGCCGGCGAGGGCGGGACGATTGATCAGACGGGGATTTGATGAATCGACGGGAGCCGAGCAGATGCGGCAACCGCGGCTGCCCGGCGGGTTCGCATGTCCACGCGCGCACGGCACGGCCAGCACCTGCAGTTGATCGTCCGACTCGGCCTCCGGCTTGTGCGTGGCCGCCA
>CBDTVQ010000403.1:0-2263 GCA_965364045.1 uncultured Tessaracoccus sp.
TCGCTGAAGAGGGCGAATCCCGCGTTGTTGAACGCAGAGATGGCGTGGAACACGCCCAGGTACAGGGCTCTGGCAGGAGGTTCGCCGTACCCGAACAGGAACCGTCCTGTCAGCAGAATTGCGACGATGGCCTCGATGAGGAGGCTGACCTTCAGAACACCCATCAGAACCCCACGGACATTGCCGATTCCGGTGCTCTTGGTCTCGAGTGCCGCTGTGAGACGGGTCCTGAGACCCATGCGTCGAAACATCAGCAGACCCACCATGGAGGCGAGCGCCATGATGCCCAGTCCACCCACCTGGATCATGCCGAGGATGACGACCTGCCCAAAACCCGTCCAGTAGACAGGTGTGTCAACCGTGACCAGCCCTGTGACGCAGATGGCGCTGGTGGAGGTGAAGAGCGCTGTGATGAAGGGAGCGCCGCCTTCTCCGCTGCGCGAAATCGGCAGCATGAGCAAGGCTGTGCCCAATGAAATTGCGGTACCGAAGGCCATGACGATGACCTGCCCCGGCGATCGCAGGAACCGGCGACGCGTTCTACTCCTCGCGTCGGACGTCTCCAGGCGACGTCCTCGCGTTGCTCCGTGGGCCACGGAAAGAAAGTACACCGTCCGGCGCATCATATGGAACAGGATCCAGCCCGGTCAGGGCGTGCACAATCCTGCGACCGTCGACGGGGTATGCCGGGAGATGCTCAGTCGCGGATGATCATGGCGAGACCGCCGAACGCGGGCAACTCTATGGAGAAGCCATGGAGATCGTCCACGGTCCCCACCTTGCGGCGCGTGCTGAGGTCGAAGGCTCTGCCACGGGGAAGGAGCTCGGACTGGATGCGTGCCTCGATCTTTTCCGCCCCGAAGTTCAGCGCCGTCACCTGGACGGCGCCGATCTCGAGTTCGTTGACCAGTACCAGCAGTGATTTGTTGCCCACCTCCGGGACGTCGATGAGGCGTGCCGAGGCCAGTCCGTTGCGCTTGCGCACCTTGAGGATGGCGGCGAGGCGTGTGGCGAAGGAGGTCTCCTTCTTCAATTGCTCAGGGATGGGGCCGTACAGTGCGCGTGCCTTGGGCATGCCGGAGGAGGACTTCTTCAGATCCGGAGCAGAACCCAGCACGTCGTAGGCGCCCCGCTCGATCCAGCGCGTGTCCCCCGAGCTGATGAGGGACTTGACCTGTTCGCGTTCCAGGGGGAGGGCCCCCACGAGGTCCCAACCGGAGAGGGCGAACACGCCGGGCTGCCAGGCGTTGTACATGCACATCAGCAAGTGGGCTGAGGTGATGCGCCGGACATCTGCGTCGGTGATGGCGTCCAGATCCGTGATGCCGAGCGTTGCCGTCACGATGGAGACGGTGGTGCTGGCGATGCCGTTCGTCGTGAAGACCGAGTTGTAGGGTGCAGCCTCGCCCGTCAGCTTGTCCTGCATCGTCTGGCGGATGTGAACGGCCAACTCCGCGCCGGTGTAGTCCTCGCCGCCGAGGGTGTAGACGTCTTCACGGTGCGCAGCAGCGAAGTGCACGAGCTCATAGGTGAGTTCGTCGTGGTTCTGGAGTGCGTGCACGAGCGAGGCCTGGTCGATGCCCAGTTCTTGGGCCTCACGCAGGACGAGGCGCAGGAATTCGGTGTCGCTCGTGCACAGCGCCACCTGCGCGGCCGGGCGGGTGATGAAGTCATAGGAGAGGTCCGGACCGACGGCGCCTGTGCGCTGGATGTCATCGATGGCGAGGTTCAGTTCCTGGAACGTGAACCCACCAACCTTGCGCACCAAGGAGCCGATGAGCTGATTCGCGGCCTGGGACATCGGGTGGCCCTCGGACCAGGCGGGCGACTTGTCGAAGGACTTCTCCACGCCCAGGAAGCCGTTGGCATCGAGGCGCAAACCTCCGGAGCCCAGATCCAGCAATGAGTGGAGAGCGTCGCCCATGACGAGGCGCATGCCAGCGCAGGTGGGGTCCAGCCAGTTGATGGTCGGCTGCCCCTCCTTGAAGTAGTGGAGGTACACCCAGCGGCGAACCATCCCCTTGGTGTCGGTGATGGGCGGTGTGCAGGACCAGTTGGTCTCCTTCACGCCGGGTTCGTAGAAGATCACGCGCTGGAGTGCACCGATGATGTAGCCGGCCTCTTCCAGCGCAGCCTCGGACTCCGTGCTGAGGTTCATCGAATCCTGACCCTCGGGAACCTCTGGCAGCAGGTGCCACGCGGATTGAGGGATGTCGATCATGTGATAGATGCCGGGGTAGTCCCGGTAGTTGAGCTCCGCCAG
>CBDTVQ010000404.1:0-2244 GCA_965364045.1 uncultured Tessaracoccus sp.
CTGCCTCTTCGCGATTGCAGTGAGCATCGGGTATCTCATCAAGCGCACCAGCCCATCCGTCGCTGCGTGGCTTGGCCGTCAACGGGGCCCCTTCATCGCCGTCATGGTGGCCGCAACACTGGCTGGTCAGTACGCAATGACCGGTAGCTCGTTCGGCGCTGGCTACACTGAAAAGATCCTGCTCGATCCCACAGTGCTCGGCTACTACGCTGGCTTCTTCGCCGTAGGTGCTGCATTGTGCCTGCCCCACGGTACCCTGCACCCGCAGGTGTTGCGCGTGACCCAACACTGGGTGACGCTCTCCATTGCGGCGCTGGTCCTCGTCGTCCCCGCGCTGTGGCTGGTGGGTCCCAGCCTCAATGCGTCCCGGGTGTTTCAGGTCGCGTTCGCGTGGGTGGCGATACTTGCGTTGCTCGGAGTATTCCGCAGGTTCTTCTCCACCTCCCGACCGTGGGTCCGGTGGCTCTCGGATGCCTCCTACTGGTTGTACGTGATGCATCTACCGCTGGTGTTCGTGTTTCAGGGACTCGTCACCGATTGGCCCCTGCCCTTCTATGTGAAGACCGCGCTCATCTTCGTTTTCACACTGACTCTTCTTCTCCTGAGCTACCAGTACGCCGTCCGCTACACACCGATCGGGACCTTGCTCAACGGCAAGCGCACCAGAACAAAGAAGCGGAACGCGCGGTTCGCCGCGGTCTAGCGTTGGGGATCGCCTACTGCCTGGTCGCCACGCTGTAGCCTGGCATCCATGGCCACCTGGACACACGAAGAGCAGAGCGCCGTGGTGGCAGAATACTTCGCCATGCTTGAGCAAGAACTCGTCAAGGCCATCGAAGAGTCCTGCATCCTTGAACCGGACTCGTACCGGGCGCTGCCAAGGCCAACTGCCGCATAGCGCAGGCAGGGGCTCAACCCGGGCAAGGGTCTCGCAAACATTTCGGTGGGCAGACCAGCTGAGATGTTCCCGAGTCTGATGGCCGCAGTGGTGTGCAGAGATCAGTCAAGGAGGTCACGGACCACACCGTCGGCCAGGAGGCGCCCACGCAGCGTCAGGATCAGCTTCTCGGCCTGCAGAATTCCCAGATCGGCAGCCACCACGTCCGGCACGCGGGCCCGCTCGGAGGACGTGAGAACGCTGAGGTCCAGCCCTTCAGCCAGGCGAAGCTCCAACATGACCCTCTCCACCCTTCGATCCCCCTCCGAGAGCAACTCCCCGGCCTGCGCCGGTGAGCGCCCCGCGTCCAGCTCTGCAACGTAGGAGCGCGGGTGCTTGCGGTTCCAGAAGCGCATTCCACCGATGTGGCTGTGGGAACCGGGCCCAATCCCCCACCAGTTGGCGCCCTGCCAGTAGTTGAGGTTGTGGCGACACTGGCCCGACGGTGTGGCCGCCCAGTTGCTCACCTCATAGTTCGCGAAGCCCTGGCCAGTGAGAAAGTGCTCCGCCATCAGATACTTGTCGGCCAACTCGTCGTCATCAGGCATGGGAACATCCCCACGCCGCACCTGCATGGCCAGACGCGTGCCGTCCTCCACGATCAGCGAATAGGCGCTGACATGGTCCACCGGGGTCGAGGCGACGGCCCGGAGTGACGCCATCCAGTCATCGGCAGATTCGCCGGGCGTCCCATAGATCAGGTCAAGGCTGATGTGTTCGAACCCGGCCTCCGCTGCCCACCGTGCTGCCTGGAGCCCCCGCTCCGGGGTGTGGACGCGCTCCAGAACCTCCAGCACATGCGGTACCACTGACTGCATACCCAAGGAGATGCGGGTGAAGCCCGCCTCCAGAAGAGCCTCAAAGTATGCGCGATCGACGGTGTCCGGGTTTGCTTCAGTGGTGACCTCGGCACCGGGAGCCAGACCAAACCGGTCCCGGATGCGGGCGAGCATCGAGGCGAGTGTGGCAGCAGGCAGCATGGTCGGCGTTCCACCGCCGAAGAAGACGGTGTCAATCGCGGGGGCGCCATCGCCGAGAACACGATGGGCGAGTTCGATCTCCCGGAGGGCGCCGGAGACATAGTCGCCACTGGACATACCCGGAAGTTCGGAGGCGGTGTAGGTGTTGAAATCGCAGTAGCCACAGCGGGTTCGGCAGAAGGGCACATGGACGTAGAACGACAGGGGCACGCCGTCGAGCCCCGCAACCACGCGTGGTGGCAGGGTTCCATCCGGGGGTAGCGGATCACCGTTGGGCAGGGCGCTTGGCATCCCTGAAGACTAGCCAAGTTCAGTGATTCCGCTCTC
>CBDTVQ010000405.1:0-2241 GCA_965364045.1 uncultured Tessaracoccus sp.
GAGGATGACCAGTGCGTCGTCGACCGTGAGGATGCCCACGAGCCGGTCCTCATGATCCACCACCGGCAACGCCAGGTGTCCGAGTTCGGAGCAGCGACGGGCTGCAACCTCGGCAGCCTCGGTGGCCAGCGCGGTGTTGGCCTTCACCACGAGATCCGCGACGGGGGAGGACGCGTCGGCTGCCAGCAGGTCTCGCAGGCCCACCACTCCCATGAGTCGGCGACTGTCGTTGATGACGGGAAGGGTGTAGATGGTCTCGGCTTCCAGAGCTCGCGCTTTGGCCTTCGCCAGTGCTTCACCCACGGTGGCGTCGAGGGGAATGGTGGCCACCTCGGGGCTCATCCGACGTCCGATGGAGCCGACGGCGTAGCCCAGCACCACCGCGGTGAGGTCCCGCTCACCCGGTGACAGGCCGGTCATCAGCTTGGCGGCGATGCCGGCGGGCAGTTCGTCGAGGAGGCTGACCCTGTCGTCGGGGTCCAGGGCCTCGAAGACCGCTGCCGTCTCATGTGCCTGCAGGAGTTCCACCAGATCACCCTGGGTGGAGTGATCCAGCCGTTCGAAGACCTCCAGTGCCTGGTCCTTGGCCAGCAGCCGGAACACGATGGCACGATCCTCGCCGCGCAGGCGCCTCAATTCCTCGACGATCTCACTCGCCCCGGCGTCGTGCAGCAGGGCACTGAGCCCGGGCAGGTCATTCTCGTAGAGAAGGTCCCTCATCTGATCCGGTGTGAACGTCGCCTGCGTCATGGGGCATCTCCTGATGAATGTGGAATCCGGCGGTTCACGCCGAGAGAGAGTGGCTCAGCTCACCAGCGAGAGTGTACGAATGCTCGGATGCGACGGTTGTAGATCTCCTCCACGGCGTCCAGCTGCTCAGCCGTCAGTGAGGGCATGGAGCCGGCCTCGGCGTTGGTGCGTGCCTGTTCGGGACGGCTCGCGCCCGGAATGGCGACGCTCACTCCGTCCTGGTCAATGACCCACCGCAGCGCGAACTGGGCCGGGGTCATCTCGGGTGGGCACAGGGCCGCCACTTCGCGGGCCGCGGCGACGCCGTCGGCGAAGGGGACTCCGGAGAAGGTCTCGCCCTGATCGAAGGACTCGCCGTGCCGGTTGAAGGTGCGGTGGTCCGTGGGGGCGAAGGTGCTCTCCTCGGAGAACCGCCCTGAGAGCAGACCGCTGGCCAGGGGCACCCGGGCGATGATGGCCACCTTCGATGCCCTGGCGGCGGGCAGGACCCGCTCCAACGGCTTGCGTCGGAAGATGTTGAGGATGATCTGGATGCTGCGCACGTTGGGGCGGTGGAGTGCGGTCATGGCCTCGTCGACGGTTTCGACGGAGACGCCGTAGGCCTTCATCCGCCCTTCGGCCACCATCTCGTCGAGGACGTCGTAGACGGCATCATCACTGTAGACAGGCGTGGGTGGACAGTGGAGCTGCACAAGGTCCAGGGTGTCCACCCCAAGGAGCTGGCGGGAACGGTCGTTCCAGGCGCGGAGGTTCTCGGGGGTGTACTGCTCAGGCTCATGGGGGCTTGCACGACGCCCCATCTTGGTGGCCACCATCAGCGACTTGTCGGCACGCTCCTTCAGGAAGCGTCCGACGAGTTCCTCGCTGTGGCCGTCGCCGTAGACGTCGGCGGTGTCAAAGAACGTCACGCCGGAATCTGCGGCGGTGTGCAGCACCTTCATGGCGGCCTCGTCGCTGACGTTGCCCCAGTCTCCACCGAACTGCCAGCAGCCCTGACCGATTTTGCTGACCTTGCGGCCCGTTCTGCCCACGATTGTTGTGTCCATGTCCTCAACCCTTCCACATCGGTTGTGGTCAGAGGGTTTTTTAAGCGGTGGCTCAGTCAGCCTGGTAGCTGGGCCTCTTGTAGAACTGGACGACGATGACGGCGATACCGATGACGATTGCCGGAGCCAGAACGGCCTGGGACATTGCAGTGGCGAGACCTTCCTTGGCCGCCTCGGGGATGTCGCCTCCCATGCTCGCGGGGGAAAACTCGGTGCCGGTGGAGCCCAGATTGGCGGCGATGCGGCTGCTGATGAGCGTCGCCACGACGGCGCTGCCCATGACCGCCCCCACCTGACGGGCCATGTTGTAGACGCCGGACCCCGCCCCTGCACGCAGCGGCGGGAGGTTGCCGGTGGCTGCTGTGGACAGCGGTCCCCAGACGAAGCTGCTGGAAATGCCCAGGGTGGTCATGGGGATGAGGATGAGCCAGACGGGGCTCGTGGT
>CBDTVQ010000406.1:0-2239 GCA_965364045.1 uncultured Tessaracoccus sp.
GGCGCCGGTCAGGCTGCTGACCACACCGCGGCCGTGGCTCGCCTGGGTGGCCGCTGCGTTGGACATCGTGGAGAACACTCTGTTGCTTGTGATCGTGCTGGCGGGTTCCCCGGACACTCAGATGAGCGCGGGCCTGGCGGCGTCGACTTCCATCGTCACGGACCTGAAGTGGCTGACGCTGCTGGGGGCGATCGCACCGATGCTGTACGCCCTCGCCGGCACCATGCGGGGGAGGGCGTGGGCTGGGCGCTGGGGCAGGGCGCTGTACAGGCAGCGGTTCTCGCTGGTGGCAGTGATGCCCATCGCGGTACTGGCACTGGTTCCCGGCCCGGGGATCTTCGATCAGCTGCCGGACGTGCAGCGTGCCTGGCTCGAGATTGGCAACGGCCGCGGCTATTCCGGCCTCGTCCACGCTGGCGTGGCCGTCGTTGTGCTCGGAGTTGTGGCGTTCGGGCTGTTCATCCTCGGCAGGCTCTTCACCGATGATGCGATCTGGTGCTCCGTCGATCGTCGGGACCGGCCCCGCACCATGCTGATCCAGTGGCTGTTCGGCCCTGTGGTGGTGGGGGTGGCCGCCGTCGTGGCCATCACACTGGGTGGCTCGATCCGTTGGTTGCCGCTGGCCGGATTCTGCGCCGTGCCGCTGACCATCGTGGCGGTGTCCTGGTGGTTGCGGAAGCATCATCCAGAGTTGAAGGTGCCACCCGCTGTTGGCCGACCGCTGCCGATTTCCGAGATCTGGCGGGTCGGAGACATGCTTGCTCTCGCCGGCGTGGTGGTGGCCTCTCTCGGGCTGTTGCGTTCCTACACCGTCCTGCTGGCGCTGGGGGCGGGCAACATCCTGCAGCTCGCGATGCCGGTGATCGGGCTGGCGTCCGCGCTGGTGGCGTGGCAGTACGGGGTGGAGGCCCTGACGTGGATCGGCGAGCGGATCCCGCTCGTGCGCGAGCTCATCAAACCCGGCGAGGGCGCCAGCCTCGCGCAAACCGCCGAGGACGCAGGCGACGGCCGCGCACCCCTGTTGTCCGAGCAGCGCAGGCCGTTCCGGCTCGCCTGGGCCTGCATCCTGTTCAGCACTGCTTCGCTCGTGGTGCTTGCCATGGCCCCGGTGCAGGTTGCGTCTCTGGTCGGGGTGCTCGGCGCGCTGATGGTCGCGCTCGGACTCCTCATGCTGCTCGTCGGGGCTTCGGCGGCAGTGCATGCGCTGTGGGCACCGCCTGAAATCTTCTGGACCGGGTGGCTGCGGATGCGGGAGTCGCCGGTTGTCTCGCTCCTCACCGTCGCGGTGCTCGCGGCTTCCGCCGTCGGAAGTACCCCCCAGGTGCACGGCATCAGGTACGACGCCGGCAACCCCGCACCCGGCACGACCTATGCCGACGCCATCACCGAGTGGGATCAGCGCAGCACCGACTGCTTCGTCACGGCACCTGATGGCTCCCGGGCTCGCCCGATGCTGTTCGTGGCCGCCGAGGGTGGCGGCATCCGCGCGGCCTACTGGACCGCCGCCGTCCTTGAGGCACTGGCCAAGGAGACGGACTGCGGTATTGAGTCCATCGTCGTCGCCTCCGGTGTCAGCGGCGGAGCCGTCGGACTGGAGGTGGCGCGGGTGATGCCGGTGGAGGGGGCAGCCGACGCGGTTTGGGAGATGGGCGACAGCACCGCCCTGTCCCAGGCCAGTATCGGCCTGCTCGTCAGGGACCCCGTCTACACGACCACCGGCGTGCCTCCGCTCATCGGCGGTCGATGGTTGGATCGCGCCGGGCTCATGGAGACGGCATGGGAGGCCAAGGTGCCGGGCCTTGCTGGTGACTTCTACGCACCCCCCAACGACGGTGGCCTTGCCTCCCCGCTTGTCCTCAACTCCACCGACGCCACCTCCGGTTGCCGGGTGCTCGTGACGCATCTCGCGGTTGGCGGCGACGTCGATGCCGCCATCCGCTGCACCGACGCCGGGGCACCCCTGGCCTACAGTCGCGACATTCGCACCTACATGCCACGTGAGGGAGTCGAACCGGACGAGAACGATTTCTGCCTCGACGGGCTCCGTGGCTCCACTGCGGCGATGCTGGCGGCCCGCTTCCCGTACGTGACGCCCTCAGGCGTGGTGGGGCCTTGCGGCGCCACACCCCGCGCCCAACTCATCGACGGTGGCTACGCCGAGGGCACGGGCCTCGGCGCGCTGGTGGACATGGCGCCGAAGCTTCTGTCGAGGATTCCCAGCGAGATGGCGGTGCTTCCG
>CBDTVQ010000407.1:0-2239 GCA_965364045.1 uncultured Tessaracoccus sp.
GAGTGTGGTCGGCAGTAGCGATCCAGGTGCACCGGCGGGGCGCTGCTCCGGGTGTTGGCGAGTTACCGCTCAGCACCTGATGACGGAAAACCTCCACACGGAGGGTGGGCGGGCGCATGCGGTGGCAAGCCATCGAGTCGCGCGGACGGCGACCGCTGGGAGCAGAACCGCCCACAGTCGCGGGACGCGCCGGATGAGGGTGAGCACAGCGAGCATGGTTCCGACCGCTGCGAGCATGGCGGCGCAGAGCATCAGCATCTCGCCGGCGTCGCACACCCAGCACGACGGCCACCACGGACGCGACGAGGACGTGACGACCCACAAGAGCGCCGAGGCGCGTCCCTTGCATCATCCCCATCGTCTCCCGCCGTCTGTGCACCACACGGTACTCAACACTCGTGGACCAGCGGGAATATACCCCCCATGGGTATCAGTTGTGGCGACTGAGCGCCCTTTCCACCATCGACGACGGAGGCAGAACGATGACCAGCACACCCCCCTCACCCGCGGCTCAGGCGGAGCACGCCAGCCACGAGGCCCACGACCTGGGCAGCGTGAACACGATGGCCCTCAGCGCCACCCTGCACTGCTTGACCGGTTGTGCCATCGGCGAGATCGCCGGGCTGATGATCGGTACCGCCATCGGGTTGAGCACAGGTTGGACCATCGTGCTCGCTCTGGCGCTGGCGTTCCTGTTCGGCTACACCCTGTCCACGTTGCCACTGCTGAAGGCCGGACTGGGCGTCGGTGCAGCGCTGAGTGTCGTGCTCGCTGCGGACACGCTCTCGATCGCCACGATGGAGGTCGTCGACAACACGGTGATGGCCCTGATCCCGGGGGCCATGGACGCAGGGCTGGTCAACGCCGTCTTCTGGGTGAGCATGATGATCGCCCTGAGCGCCGCCTTCGTGGCCGCCTATCCGGTCAACCGGTATCTGTTGGCGCGCGGCAAGGGGCATGCCCTGACCCACGCGTACCACGGTGGCGCGGCGACGACGGGCGGACGACGTTTCATCCCCTCCTTGGCGTCCTCGACCCTGGCGGCAGTCATCGTCGCGTTCATGCTGGGCGGGCTGGTCGTCTCGATCGCCGACGGACTCGGGAGTCCGGACGACGGGACGCGCGACGGCGGCGGTGGCGGCCACGCGCAGTCATCGGTGACGGGCGCGCGTTGACGCGACGATGCCCGTCCGGGGCTGGCGACGACCCGCGGTGGCATACGTCGATCTGCACCGCGCAGCGACTCGCGGTGCCGGACCAGAGCCCGGGTCCGCTTGCCATTCGACCAGGAACAAGGACACTGGCAGGGACGAGACGCGTCGGGTTGTGGAGGTGAAGCTGTGACCAGCGGCCCTGGAGCGCACACCGTCCTGGCCACGACCGAGGGCGAGGCGTTCGGCTCGCTGCGGAAGCGACCGACGTCTCGGCAGGAACGATTCGCCCTTGGCCGAGCGCTGCGCAAACAGGTGCCCCGCAAGTCCTTGGGGCGATGGGAGCCATCGGTTGACCGGCCAGACCCGGTCCGGCTGATTCAGGAATCACATCGGGGTCGCGTGGACGAACTGATCCCGATCCGGGTCAGCCGAATGGTCAGCTCGCCGTATGGCTTCCTGCGCGGCACGGCCATCGTGATGGCCGAGGACGTCGCCGGGTTGCCGGCGACGGGGATCACTCCGGTGATCTGCGGCGACGCGCACCTCGGGAACTTCGGTTTCTACGCTTCGCCCGAGGGTGAGCTTGTGATCGATCTCAATGACTTCGACGAGGCCCATCCGGGTTGTTGGGAGTGGGATCTTCGGCGACTCGTTGCCAGCATCTGGGTGGCCGGGCGGGAGAACTCCTCCAGCGAGCAGCAGTGCACGGATGCTGTCAGGTCGTGCGTGTCGGCCTATCGGGCGGAGGTGAACTTCTTGGCAGAACAGCCTCTGCTCATGCGTTCCTACAATCGTCTGGACGTGAAGCGCCTGCACGAGACCGCCACCGAGAAGACGCTCCGGGCCGAGATCGGACGGTCTGCCAAGCGGGCCCGAAACCGGACAAGTGATCGCGCGCTGCCGCGGTTCACCCGCGAGCATGAGGGGCGTCGGCACATCGTGGACGAGCCGCCTTTGATCACCCACGTCCCCGAGCAGGACGGTGAGCTGATCGCGGCCGCGCTGGATGAATATCTGACCACCCTGGCTCCGCACTGGCGGCGGGTGCTGGGCGGCTACACCTTGGTTGACATAGCTCACAAGGT
>CBDTVQ010000408.1:0-2232 GCA_965364045.1 uncultured Tessaracoccus sp.
TGCTGGCCTCCCTCGCCCGGTCTGAGGGCATCACGTTGGGGGAACTGCAGCGCACCGCCATCAACGTCGTGCGGTTCGTCATGAGATCACAAGCCTTCACGCGACGCCGCCAGGACTGACACCCCCTTCGGTATCCTTGTGAAAGCAGCGAGGACAGGGAAAGCAGTCAAAAAAGGAGTGTGCAATGAGCAGTTACACGATCACCACCACCCTGGATCGGCCGTACGACGAGGCTGTTTCGGCAGTGCGGGACGCACTCGGCGAGCAAGGATTCGGGATCCTCACCGAGATTGACCTCAAGGCGGTCCTGAAGAAGAAACTGGACGTGGACATCGAACCCCAGATCATTCTGGGTGCTTGCCGGCCACCGCTCGCCCACCAGGCGATCCAGGCGGAGCCCTCCATCGCAGCCGTCCTGCCGTGCAATGTGGTCGTCCGTTCGCTGGGGGAGAGCAGCACCCTCGTCGAGGCCTTCGACCCCGACGCCATGATGGGCTTTGCTGACAACGAGACGCTTCACAAGGTTGCTGCCGACGCCAAGCAGCGCATCAATGCGGCGTTCGCCAGCCTCACGGATGGCAGCTGACGGAACCCGATATCCCATCGGCGCGGCAGCCCGGGCGCTCGGGCGTCAAATGCTTGAAATGTGACACGTGTGGGCCGAATCATCGACCCACACGCGTCCCTTCTTCAACTCACTGACACAGGATCCTCTGCTCGGTGAGCACCCTCGGTCACGGCATGGCGCGGATCGTGCGTTCCTGCCTGCCCTTCACCCTCCATGTCGATCGTGGGCATCACCCGATCGAGCCAGCGTGGGATCCACCACGCCTTTTCACCAAGGAGGCTCATGACGGCGGGCACCAGCGTCATGCGCACCAGGAACGCGTCGATGAGGATCCCCACGGCCAACGCGAATCCGAACTGCTTGATCATCGGTTCGTCGGTGAAGACGAAGCTCGCGAAGACCGAGACCATGATGATGGCGGCCGCCACGACAACCCGGCTCGAATGATCGAAGCCATGGATGATGGAACGACGGGCCGTCTTCCCGTGGGCGTGGGCTTCTCGCATGGAACTGACGAGGAAGACCTGGTAGTCCATGGCGAGTCCGTAGAGAATGCCGGTCACCACGATGGGCATGAAACTCAGCAACGGCCCACCCTTGTCGAGGCCCACTACCTCAACGAACCACCCCCACTGGAACACCGCGGTCGTGATGCCGAAGGTGGCGGCGATGCTGAGCAGAAAGCCCACCGTTGCCTTGATCGGGATCAGGACGGAGCGGAAGACCAGCAGCAGCAGCAGCAGCGACAGGCCCACGATGATGGTGATGTACTCCGGTAGTGCTTCGGCGAGGCGATCTGTGATGTCCATGTTGATGGCCGTCAGGCCTGTGACGCCCAGGGTGACGTCGGTATCACCGTCGGGTAGTGCGTCAGGGCCCCGCAGGGTCTCGACCAGATCGTGTGTCTGCTGGTCGTCAGGGCCCTGCTCGGGGATGACGCTGAAGAGAGCAACTGATCGCTCAGGGTTGGCTCCCATCAGGCTCGCCCAGGCGATGTCCTCGTGTCCCTGCAGGCCGGCTGTCACGGCGCCGAGGTCCTGTGGATTCAGGGTGTCCGCGTTCCCGGGATGGATGACGACGACCAGAGGGGCGTTGAACCCTTCCCCGAAGCCGCGAGTGATCGCGTCATAGCTCTGCCTCGATGTGCTCTCGCGGGCCTCATTGGCTCCGGTTGGCATGCCGAGTTCCATGCTGAGTGCGGGCGCGGCAGCCAGACCGAGGATGACGATGACACCGATGACTGCCATCCAGGGGCGTCGCACGAGGAAACGGACCCACTTGTTGGCAAATCGGTGCTCTTCGGCGGCGACCATCGTCTGACCGTTGGCCCGGGCCTTGTCTGAGCAGATTCGTTCGCCGACGATGCCCAGTAGGGCAGGCACCAAGGTGATGGCGATGAGGACGGCGAGCGCGACGGTTGAGGCGGCCACCAGTGCCATGGTGCTGAGGAAGCCGATGCCAATGACTGTCATACCGGTGAGGGCAATGACGACCGTGGCGCCGGCAAAAACCACTGCGCTGCCGGCTGTGGCCAATGCGCGGGCGGTGGCGTCGACGGCGCTGAGGCCGTCCACCATGATGAGGCGTCGCTGGCGATTGACGATGAACAGTGCGTAGTCGATCCCGACGGCGAGTCCGACCATCAGGGCCAGGGCAGGTGTGGA
>CBDTVQ010000409.1:0-2213 GCA_965364045.1 uncultured Tessaracoccus sp.
GGGCGGCACTGCTGCAGACGCTCTCCTACCTGGCCGCCATCATCGTTCCGGTGATACTCATCGTGGTGGGGTACGGCACACGCCTCACCCGCTCCGGCGTGGCACGGTCGGCGCCGCTCGTCGCCCTGCGCTTCGCAGTGGTGCTGCCACTGGCTCTGCTTCTCAATCATTTCGTCATCGGCGGGGTGCTGGGGTTGCCGCCCATCGTCGAGGCGGCAGTGTTCACCCTGTTGATCCTGCCGCCCCCGTTCATCGTCCCCATCTTCCTTCCGAGGCAGAGAGAGCACGAAATTGCCTACAGCAACAACGTGTTGAGCCTCTACACCGTGGTCAGCCTCGTGGCGTTTGTCACCTACATCGCGGTCACGTGACGTCACTCGGCCAACGAGTGTCGATGCCCGGCTGGCGCCCGAGGATGGGCAGGTTTTCCTGGCTCATCAAGGGTGACTGCAACCAGCGGACCTGAGGCCACGGATGACCGAGCGGTTCCGCTGGGATGAAGATTTCGGAGTTGAAAAAGGTCCGCAGCCGAGGATGCGGGCCTTTTCTTGGTGCTCATGATCAGGCGAGCGCGTCGATCACCCTGTTCAGCGTTGCCGAGGGGCGCATCACAGCGGTCACCTTCTGCTCGTCGGGCCGGTAGTAGCCACCGATGTCGGCCGGCTTGCCCTGGACTGCGAGCAGTTCGGAGACGATCTGCTCCTCATTCTCGGCCAACTGCTGCGCCATCGTGGTGAAGACATCAGCCAGGGCTGCGTCCTTGTCCTGGGCGGCAAGTTCCTGTGCCCAGTACAGGGCCAGGTAGAAATGCGAGCCTCGGTTGTCGATACCACCGACGCGACGGGTGGGGGACTTGTCCTGATCGAGGAAAGTTCCCGTGGCGCGATCCAGTGTGTCCGCGAGGATCTGTGCCCTGGCATTGTTCTGGGTGGTGGCGAGGTGCTCCAGTGAAGCAGCCAGCGCCAGGAATTCGCCGAGCGAGTCCCAGCGGAGGTAGTCCTCCTCCAACAACTGCTGGACGTGCTTGGGAGCCGAGCCGCCGGCTCCGGTTTCAAACAGGCCACCACCGGCCATGAGGGGCACCACCGACAGCATTTTGGCCGACGTGCCGAGCTCCAGGATGGGGAACAGGTCCGTCAGGTAGTCGCGCAGCACATTGCCGGTCACCGAAATGGTGTTTTCGCCGCGTCGCATCCGTTCAATGGAGAACTTCGTGGCGGCCACCGGATTCATGATCTCGATGTGTAGACCGTCGGTGTCCTGCTGTGCCAACTCGGCAAGCACCTTCTTGGCGATGTTCATGTCATGGGCACGGGAGTCGTCCAGCCAGAAAATGGTTGGCCAACCCGTGGCACGGGCTCGGGTGACGGCCAGCTTCACCCAATCGGCGATGGGCGCATCCTTGGTCTGGCATGCGCGCCAGATATCGCCCGCCGCCACATCGTGTGACATCAGAACGTCGCCAGCAGTGTTGAGAACATCCACACGGCCACCGGTGGCAGCTTCAAATGTCTTGTCGTGGCTGCCGTATTCCTCGGCCTTCTGCGCCATGAGACCCACGTTGGGAACGGTGCCCATCGTCCTCGGATCAAATGCTCCGTGCTCGCGGCAGTCATCAATGACTGCCTGGTAAACGCCGGCATACGATGAATCCGGCAACACCGCGAGGGTGTCGGCCTCTCCACCGTCTGCCCCGTACATGTGGCCCGACGTACGGATCATGGCCGGCATGGATGCGTCGACGATGACGTCGCTGGGGACGTGCAGGTTGGTGATGCCCTTGTCGGAGTTCACCATGGCCAGTTCCGGGCCATCTCTCAGCCCGGCTTCGAATGCCGCCCGAATTTCGGCGCCGTTCTCGACGGATCCAAGGCCGGCCAGTATGGCGCCGAGGCCATCATTGGGGGAGAGGCCTGCGGCGGAGAGGTCATCGCCGTACGTGGCGAAGACCTCGGGAAAGAATGC
This sequence comes from uncultured Tessaracoccus sp., assembly GCA_965364045.1. Lineage (GTDB taxonomy): Bacteria > Actinomycetota > Actinomycetes > Propionibacteriales > Propionibacteriaceae > Arachnia. Next base: position 1,966 of record CBDTVQ010000409.1, read on the forward strand.
CCGAATGACATGGCCGAAGATTATGGGGTCCGACACCTTCATCATTGTTGCCTTCAGGTGTACCGAGAACAGGACGTCGGAAGCCTTGGCGGCAGCGATCTGGTCCTTCAGGAATGTCTCGAGAGCAGCGACACGCAGCACCGTGGCGTCCACGACTTCACCGGTCAGGACCTTCAGCCCTTCCTTCCACACAGTGGTGGTGCCGTCGGTGGAGGTGTGGCGGACGGTGAGGGCGTCGTCGGAGTCAA
>CBDTVQ010000410.1:0-2196 GCA_965364045.1 uncultured Tessaracoccus sp.
GGAAGACATCTTCCGGGACATCCAAAGGGACGTCTTCGCTGGCAAGGATCTCTGGCCACGTGGACACGAACTCCGCAACACCCGCGTGTTCCTGCCCCGCGAGGAGGGTCTTCTGAGTGCCGCCATTGAGGCAGCTGGACCACAGGTGCTGTGCGAGCCGCTGATCCGACGGCGCACGATCACGCACACGGGCAGCCTGGTTGGCGCTGACTGGGTGGCAGTGACGTCCGCCCGCACCGTCGACACCCTCGCGGAACTGGGCTGGCGCATTCCCGAAACAGCCCGCATCGCTGCCGTCGGGCCTGCGACTGCCCGTGCTCTTGAGTCCGCCGGATACGCCGTCGACCTCGTGCCGGAGGGCCCCTCCAGTGCCGCCGATCTGCTGAGTGCGTGGCCGGACGGAAGCGGTCGCGTGATCATCCCCGGCTCTGATCTCTCCTCGACGGAGCTTGTGGACGGCCTGCGCGAGAAGGGCTACGACGCCGTGGCGCTGCCCGTCTACACCGTCGATCTCGTCCCCGAGCCCAGCCCTCATCTGTCGAGCGGCTGGCACAGCGGACAGTTCGACGCCGTGATCGTCACCTCGGGATCCATGGCTCGCGCCATCGACGAACTACTGGGCTGGCCGTCCGGGATACGGGTGCTCGCATTCGGTCAGCCGACCGCTGCGGTGCTCGCCGATCTCGGCGTCGCCGCCGCAGTCTCACCCGGGCAGGACCCCAAGTCCGTGGTCCGCGCACTCACCGACCTCCTCACGAAGGGCCAGGCATGACCCCCATCATCCGTCCCCGCAGGCTCCGCACCTCTCCGGCCATGCGTCGGCTGGTCGCTGAAACCCGCCTCCATCCCTCTCAGCTGGTGTGGCCGCTGTTCGTCGGCGAGGACGCCGCCCCCATCTCGTCGATGCCGGGCGTTGTGCGTCATGATCTCGCCTCAGTCGCGGACGCTGCCCGGAAAGCCGTTGACGCCGGACTCGGAGGAGTCATGCTCTTCGGGGTGCCCGACGACGCAGACAAGGATGCGCAGGGGAGTCACGGCTGGCTGCCCGAGGGAATGGGTCAGCGGGCAGTGTCTGCCGTGAGGGGCGCCGTCGGCGATGAGCTCGTGGTGATGATCGACACCTGTCTGGACGAGTTCACGACCCACGGCCACTGTGGGGTGCTCGACGAATCCGGCGGGGTCGACAACGACGCCACCCTTGAGCTGTACGCCCGCATGGCGGTGGCGCAGGCCGAGGCTGGAGCGCATGTGGTGTCGCCTTCGGGGATGATGGACGGCCAGGTTGCAGTCATCAGAGAAGCGCTGGATGCCGCTGGACACACCGATGTGGCGATCCTCGCCTACGCCGCCAAGTACGCCTCGGCCTTCTATGGGCCGTTCCGCGAGGCCGTCGCTTCCACGCTCCAGGGTGATCGACGCACGTACCAGCAGGATCCCGGCAATCGGCGCGAGGGGCTTCGCGAGACCCGACTTGACCTCACAGAGGGTGCCGACATGGTCATGGTGAAGCCCGCCAGCCACTATCTGGACGTGTTGGCTGATGTTGCGGCCATCTCTGACGTTCCCGTCGCGGCGTATCAGGTTTCCGGGGAGTACGCCATGATCGAGGCGGCTGCCGAGCGCGGCTGGATAGAGCGCCAGCGGGCCGTCGAGGAATCGGTGATCAGCATCGTGCGTGCGGGCGCCGACATCGTGCTGACCTACTGGGCGAGGGAGTTGGCTGGATGGCTGAAGTGAGCACAGGCAAGCCCTCACTCCGCCCTGACCTGCGAGACCAAGATGATGAACGGATGGTTGAAATGAACCAGTCGAGTGCGAACCAGCAGACCTTGATGGCACGAGCGAAGGCCGTGATCCCCGGCGGTGTGTCATCGCCGGTGCGGGCATTCGGCTCGGTGGGTGGCACGCCGGTGTTCGTGGCCAGAGCCGAGGGCAACAGGGTTTTCGACATCGATGGGACCGGCTACGTGGACCTCGTCTGCTCCTGGGGTCCTGCCCTGCTGGGGCATGCCCATCCGAGCGTGGTGGGAGCAGTGCAGGCCGCCGCGGCCAAAGGGCTGTCCTTCGGTGCACCCACCGAACGAGAAGTCGAGCTGGCCGAGGCTATTCTCGAACTCATGCCTTCGATGGACATGGTGCGTCTGGTCAGCTCCGGCACCGAAGCCGGCATGAGCGCGCTGCGCCTGGCGCGCGGCT
>CBDTVQ010000411.1:0-2192 GCA_965364045.1 uncultured Tessaracoccus sp.
TGAACACCGCGACACTCCGTCCGTGGGACAGGGCTCGGCTGAGCCGTCGATGGGTCGTGCGCAAACGTGGAGGCAGGACCAGTTTGAGGACCTGCCAGTCGAGGGCGCCCTGCTCATTCGCGGCGAAGATGACCGGCGCCTCCAGGCCGGTGAGCGCGTCAATGCCCATCACCCGGTAATCCACGCGCCAGGCCAACTTGTTGAAAATGTCAGGAATGCGGCGCAGATCACTGGTTGACAGCCTGTAACGGTGCTCGGCTGCACGCGGCGGGGCTCCGCTGGGTGTGCGGGTGCGCAACCCGAAGAGGGTGCCGGCGAAACCCGCCATGTCACCCGCCCATGTGAGGCGGGGACGGTTGGAGGTCTGCGATGCCCTGGCCCATGGACTCAGGTCCCTGGTCATGACACCGTCCCCAGAAGCCGTCCAGGGCCGTGCAAGTGTGTGATGTCCGGGTTGCTTCCGACGACGGCGGAAGCCAGCTCGTAGGCATCAGCGAGCGTGGACGCGGCACGGTGGCCCATGATCGCGGCACTTCGTCGATCGCCACCCACCCAGATCACATCGGAGAGCCCCCTGGAGGCCTCCTGCAGGCGGTACCACGTGTGAAACACCCGTAGTGGATGGTGCGCGAAACGCTCCTGGTAAAGGCTGAGATACCAGGGGTCCCGGGCCGCCTCGCCCTCGAATCGCTCATGGATCTCTGTCGGATCCAGCGTCTCGGGCAGAACTTGACTGAAGAAATCAGCGGCGGCTGACTGGACGCGGTTGGAGAAGTTGCGGGTCAACGGATGCATGGCCACCAGAACCCCACCCTCGCGGACCAGAGGTGTGCCGACGTGACTACCCGCCTGGTCCACAAGCGCATGGTGCGCGGCATTGATGGGAGAACCCGTCGGGTTGCCGGAGTCGAAGGCGGCACCCCACACGGAAGCCACCAGGACGTCGGCCTGTCTGCCCAGCGCCACCGCATTGGCAGCTCGCCACACCTCCCGTGCCTCTGTGTGCACGACCTTGGGGTCTCCGCCGATGACATCCAGCGCAGCATAATCAGCCGCCGGGGCGGAGTACAGCCTCTCGGCGCCCCGCGTGGGCAGTGCTGCCACAAACTGGCGCGCCGCTGCGTAGGCCAGTTGGTCGTTCAGACGCCATTCCCATTCTCTGCGGTGCAGGAAGGACAGGCCGGGCCTCAGCCACGGCTGACCCAGGACGGCGACAACGGCAAAGGTGGGAACTCTGGCAGCCAACAGCGCGGAGACCTCACGGGTGGCCTCCCCCGTGGCGCCGATCCCGGCCACCCGGGAGATGGTTGCGACATCCGTGATTCCGAGGACCAGCGGATCGGCCACGGAGTGATCATCGCGTACGCCGACGCTGACGACAAGGTCCGACGCTGCAACGCGGGCGTTCACCCGCACCTCATGACCGTCGATGTCACCGATGGGGACCAGGTCTTCACTCGTCACATCGTGACTGGTGATGAGGCCCTCGGCGAGGAAGGACATGGCCACGCGGTCACCCAGCACCTTGCTGATGTCGCGCCCCGACCAGCGGCGGCTCAGTCCAGTGGCGATGACCACCTGCACGTCATCCACCTTGCATCGCGCCGCAATCTGCAGAACGCGTTCCACCATCGTGCGGCGGACGTCGAAGCGCATTTTCGGCTGGGGGCCTCCGTTGTCGGTCACCACAATGGTCAGACGGGTGCCCGGTTCGAGCCGGTCAGAGAGGCCTTCCCCGCCGACGGGGTTGACCAGGGCTGCATCCACGAGACCGACGGGATCTGATGAAGGTGAGGCATCCGCCGGATAGGCAACATGGGTTCCCCGCCCCAGTTTCTGCAGCCGGACCGATGCACCAGACATGGTGAGCAGCGGCGGGGTCTTGTCGTCGACCTCGAGGACGAATCCGGGGCGTGGCATCTTCTGTCTCCCTACTGCTCAACTGTGCAACTTCATCACTGTGTACATGGTTTCAGGAAGGGAGCTTCCAGCGCGGCTGCGGGGAGCTCACCGGCCAGTCGATGATGGACCACCCGCTGGTACGTGCGGCGCGCATCAGTCCGATGTCAGGGCTGACGGCCACGGGGTTGCCGACGGCTCGCAGCATCGGGAGGTCAACGTGGCTGTCGGCGTAGGCGAAGGAACGGGCCAGGTCAATGCCGTGCAGGGCTGCGTAGTGATCCAGCCAGGCG
>CBDTVQ010000412.1:0-2190 GCA_965364045.1 uncultured Tessaracoccus sp.
AACACGGAGGCGCCCCTGGGGCCCCAGTGCCTCACGGACGGCCGCCACGCGGGCGACGTCGTCCTGGAGGCTCTGTCCCCTCTCCGCCACCTTCACCTTCGCGGTCCGGCAACCGGAGGACTTCACCCGCTCCGCGGCGGCAGCAGGTGCAACAGCAGGAACGATGGCGTTGACGGGCACCTCGTCACGTATCGGTTCGGGCCAGCCAAGCGTGGCCATCTCCACGGCCGCGCGGAGCCAGGAGGCGGCCTCCTGGTCATCGTATTCGGGGAAGGGGCTCCACTCGCCCCATCCGACGGGGCCCTCCAACAGCACGCCCTGGCGGCGTGTGATGCCGCGGAATCCTGTGCTCAGTTCGATGTCGTAGACATGGATCTCCATGGTGCCTCAGCCGATGAGAATTCCGACGAGGAGACCCGCACCCACGCCGAGCTCGGCCATGCCGGTGGCCTGCAGGGTGCCAATCAGGTCTCGACCACGAGCGCCCCTCAGGAGATCCTTCACGGGCCGGATCAGGACCACGAAGGCGAGCAGGGACAGGAGCGCCCACCACGTCGTCAGGGTGGCGAACACCACCACGCACCCCACCGCCACGGCCACCAGTGTGATGAAGAACCATCGGGTTCCCCCATCCCCCAGTTTGGTGGCGAGGGTGCGTTTTCCGGACGCGGTGTCTGTCTCCACATCCCGCAGGTTGTTGATCACAAGGAGGGCGCTGGCGAGGGCTCCGATGGAGATGGCCCCCACCCAGCTCCAACCAGGCGCTGCGTTGGACAGGACGAAGGTCGTCCCCACCGTGGCCACCAGGCCGAAGAAGACGAAAACGAACAACTCCCCCAGCCCGAGATAGCCATACGGGTGGCTGCCGCCCGTGTAGAACCAGGCTGCGACGATGGCCGAGGCCCCCACGAGCAACAGCCACCAGTGGCCCGTGACGAGGACCACGCCGAGACCAGCCGCCGCAGCCACACCGAAGCTGACGAAGGCTGCGGTGCGGACGGCTGATGGGCTCGCCAGGCCAGTGGCGACCAGCCGGGTGGGCCCAACCCGGTCATCGTCGGTCCCTCGGATGCCGTCGGAATAGTCATTGGCGTAGTTGACGCCCACTTGCAACGCCAGGGCAACGACGAAGCAGAGCAACGCAATTCCCCAGAAGCGGCCGTTGGTCACCGACTTCACCACGGGCAGGGCAGAGGCGATGCCAGCGAGGATGGGAGCGAGGGCGGCGGGCAGTGTGCGGGGCCGGGCGCCGGCCATCCACACGGAGAGAGAGTCAGTCATCGTGGGACCAATGCTAGGAGAGCGCGGCGATCCGGTTTGCCACCAGGTGTGCGGGGAACCTCGGACACTCGCACCAGTTGCCGCGGCAATGCCGTTCGGGGGAGGTCGGACGCCAGTGTTTCCCGCCATCCGGGCAGGTGTCCCACGGCGGCGAACAGGACTATGCGATGGCCCCACTCGGGATCCTCCACGGCCAGGACCGCGGCATCGGGATCGATGGCCTCGACGGCGCGACGCACCGCACCAAGATCCACGTTCATGCCGCCGGACATCACCACATCGTCCAGACGTCCGCCAACCACCAGACGCCCTTGTTCCAGATGCCCCCAGTCCGCGGTGGTCAACAGAGCGTCGACCGTCGCCGGCTCAATGAGGCCGTCGTCTCCCAGGTAGCCGTCACAGAGCGTCGGACCGCCCAGAGCGATGCGACCTCCCAGCGGTGCACGCGCATCGTCCAGAATCCGGATGCTGGATCCCGGTAGGACAAGGCCATCCCACACGATCCCGCCACATGTCTCGCTCATGCCGTAGGTCTCCCTGACCGCGATACCTGCACCGGCGGCCCTCTCACGGAGTTCTTGCGGCAGGGCCGCACCTCCCACGAGAACGAGGTCAAACTGAGCCAGTGCTCTGGTGGCATCGGGGTCACCGAGGGCGCGGTACAACTGGGTTCCAACGATGGATACAGCATCCCCGTCTCCGGATGCGCACAGATCGCTCAGGTCGGGCGACGCGAGGACCGGCTCGCGCCCCGCAGCCAGCGAGCGCACCATCACCATCAGTCCGGCCACGTACTGCGACGGCAACGCGAGATGCCACGTGAGGTCCATGCCCACGGCCGCATGGGAGCCAGCGGCGGCGGCGAGGAGGGCTGATCGGGAGAGCGCCACACGTTTCCCTGCCCCTGTG
>CBDTVQ010000413.1:0-2188 GCA_965364045.1 uncultured Tessaracoccus sp.
GAGGGCAACGAGTGACACGTTGTAGGTGTCAGGCAGGCCCTCTATGAAGTCCTTGGCTCCCTGTTTGGCGGCCGTGAGTCGATCCGGTTCCACGTCGGCCGCCTCCATTGACAGGGACGTGTCCACCACCATGACGACGGTGGCCCGTTGACGCGGCACCTTTTCGGTCCCCAGTGGTTGGGCCCAGGCAAGTCCCAACGCCACGAGTGAGCACAACGACATCGCGACCGCCAGGTGTCGCGTCCAGCGACGCTGTGATCCCATGACGGTTCCGAGGACACCCGTGTTGGTGAACCTCAGCGACATCCTCTTGCGCAGCCGCATCAACAGCAGGTAGGCGAGGATGAGAACCGGCAGGGCAACCAGCACCCACAACCGCGTGGGAGTTTTGAACTCGGGCAGTGCAAGGAGCTCAATCATTTACTGACACCCTGGGGCGGCTGGTGGAGCATCCCGGCCACTCGTCGATAGTTCAGGACGAAGCGGGCGATATCAGCCACCCAGTCCCTGTCGGTGCGGAGCTGGATGTGACCGACTCCAGCCCGTCGCAGTGAAATCTTGATGCGCTCCCGCTGGGCCCTGGAGGCCGCGTCCATGCGAGCTCGGGCTTTGGCATCGGAGGTGTTGATGTAGCGCATGAAGGACGTCTCGGGATCGCGGATCAGCATCTCCCCCACATCCGGGAACTCCAGTTCGTGGCGATCCACCACCTCGATGCACAGCACCTGGTTGCGCACCGCGAGCCGGCGCAGCGAGCGCTCCCACGGCGGAGGTACGGACGGATCCAGTTCCTGATCACCGGCAGTCAGGAAATCGGATACCACGACGCGCATCCCACGCCGACGATAGGAGCGACTGAGTTGCTCGATCCCCTCGGGAAGCTCCAGGTCACCGGGGGTGTTGTCTTCCACGATCGGCTCTGTGAGCATGCGTCGCAGCAGCCCGTACAGGGCAGTTCGTCCTGATCGGGCCTGCAGCCTGGTGACCTTGTCGGGCCGCATCAGCACGCCGCCGAAACGGTCTCCCATCCTCTGGCTGAGGAAGCCGATGGTGGCGATGGCGGCAATGCCAAGATCTCGCTTGGTGATGCCCTCGGTTCCCCAGTTCATCGACGGTGTGACATCCAGCAGTGCCCACACCTCGAGCTCGCGGTCTGACATTGTGTCGCGGACGTGCGGAACGGTGGTGCGGGCGGTGACTGCCCAGTCCATCTTCCTGACGTCATCCTGCCCGGGCTGGTAGACCCGGGCGTCGTTGGTGTCGGAGCCGGCTCCGGGGAGCAGCCCCAGGTGATCGCCATGGAGGAATCCCTCGAGGCGCCGCACGATGGTCAACTCCAGCCGACGCAGTGCTGCTTCAGGTGCAAGCTTGCTCAACGGAACGGTGGGCCCCGTGGGGGCGCGCAGAACCGATGTGGCGGCTCCGGGGTCCTTGTTCACACCCGCCACGGGCACCTGCCCCTGTGGCGGCTGGAAAGACATTGCGTCGGATCCCAAGGAAGCGTCCTTCACGCCCGGCCGGGCTGGGCGTGCTGTTGGTGGCTCGCCTGGCGCTGTTCCTGGTTCCACACCGGCGTGGGTGCGGGCACCATGGCAAGGATGCGGTCCACCACTTCGGCTGTGTTGACGCCATCGGCCACCGCGTCGAAACCCAGGACGATGCGGTGCGCCATCACGTCCTTGGCGACTGCCTGAACGTCCGTGGGCAACACGTAGTCGCGGCCGTTGATCAGTGCCAGCGCACGGGCTGCGGCAACGAGGCCCAGGGTGGCGCGCGAGGAGCAGCCGATCTGGATGACCGATTCCAGGTCAGGCATGCCGAACTCGGCTGGTGTGCGGGAGGCGAGAACGAGTCGTACGACGTACTCGCTGACAAGGTTGTGCACGAAGACGTTGCTGGCCATGTCCTGCAGGTGGCGCACCACATTGGCGTTCAGCACGGGTTCCGCGACCGGTGGCCGCACGCTCATGCGTCGGAGGATCTCAAACTCCTCATTACCGCGGGGGTAGGGCACATCAACCTTCACGAGGAAACGGTCGCGCTGCGCCTCCGGCAGCGGATAGACACCCTCGGACTCAATGGGGTTCTGGGTGGCGATGACGATGAAGGGCGAAGGGGCCGGATAGGACTGTCCCCCGATGGATACCTGCTTCTCGGCCATCAACTCGAGCATGGCTGACTGCACCTT
>CBDTVQ010000414.1:0-2175 GCA_965364045.1 uncultured Tessaracoccus sp.
CAGTCCGGCCAGGACTGGGGCCAACCCCCATGGCGTCCGGACAAGCTGGAGGAAGTGGCCTACGCGCCGTTCCGGGAAATGGTGGCCGCTGCAATGCGTCGCTCAGGCGGCGTTCGGATCGATCACATCATCGGCCTGTTCCGGCTGTGGTGGGTGCCCGAGGGTCTGGGTCCGCGGCACGGAACCTACGTGCGCAACAACCATGAGGCACTCATCGGAATCCTTGCCCTCGAGGCGCACCGCGCCCAGGCGCTGGTGGTGGGGGAGGACCTCGGCACCGTCGAGCCATGGGTTCGTCAGTATCTCGCACGTCGTGGGATCCTCGGCACCTCCGTCCTGTGGTTCGAAAACGACGGTGGTCGTCCCCTGGACGCCCACCGCTGGCGCGAGTACTGCCTGGCCTCGGTCACCACGCATGACCTTCCGCCAACCCTGGGGTACCTCGCGGGCGATCATGTGCGGTTGCGCGACTCGCTGGGGCTCCTCACAGAGCCTCTCCAGGAGGAACTGGACTCGGCGCGCGACGAGCAGAGCGCATGGCTCGGGAAACTCGTGACCGACGGCGTGCTGGACGAGGAATGCAAGAACGATCCGGCAGAAGTCATGCTGGCCCTGCACCGCTACCTCCTGCGGACGCCATCCAGAGTCCTGCTGGCCAGCCTGACGGACGCGGTGGGCGAGCGGCGGACGCAGAACCAGCCGGGCACCATCGACGAGTATCCGAACTGGCGGGTGCCGCTGGGAGACGCAACTGGTCGAGCTTTGACGCTGGAGGATGTGTTCGAGGCCGAACTGCCGCAACGACTTGCCGCCGTCATGAACGGGACGGAATTGGCCAGCGGGGAGCCGGCCTGACCTGCAGTCGTGGTTCTCTGAAACGCCAGTCCCGGTAACCCGGGGCTGGCGTTCACAGGTTTTGAGCGGCTCAGATGTTGGCCGGCTTGGGCGCTGCCTGGTAGGGATTCGTCGTCTCGGCGCCGCCCGAATCCAGGATGATGGTCTCGATGGCAGGGTCTCCCTTGCTGATACGCAGGGCGGACTGGGGGAGTTCCGCCAGTGAATCAAGATGGCGCTGCCGGGCGTCCTGGAGCGTTGCGGTGAGAACCACCTCACCGCTCTTGACGATGTCGACCAAAAGGTAGCGATCATTGCCGTCGGTCTCGGGCGCCGTACCGAGGCCGATGACCTCCGCCTCGGCGCGGCCCGCCGCGTCCAGCCGCCGCATCGCGAACTTGCGCCCACCGAGTGTGTTCTTGCCCTTGGACTTCTTGCCCACCGGCGTCATGGGAGCGCTGCGGTCCGCGGACTCCGCGCGTGCCACCAGCTTGTACACGAACCCACAGGTGGGGTGGCCGGATCCAGTGACCAGCGAGGTGCCCACGCCGTAGCCGTCGACGGGTGTGCCGCGCAGGGCGGCGATCTGCCACTCATCCAGGTCCGAGGTCACGACGATGCGGGTTTCGGTGGCGCCCAGATCGTCCAGGAGGTCCCGGGCACGGCGGGCAGCGATGGCAAGATCGCCCGAATCCAGGCGAATGGCACCCAGCTTGCCACCTGTCAGCTCCACCCCCTTGCGGATGGCGGCTTCCTCGTCGTAGGTGTCCACCAGGAGGGTGGTGCCGACGCCGTGCGTGGCGAGCTGCGCCTTGAAGGCGTCCTCCTCCGTGTCATGCAGGAGTGTGAAGGAGTGGGCTGCGGTGCCCATGGTGGGGACACCCCAACTGCGGCCCGCCTCCAGATTTGACGTGGCGGCGAAGCCTGCCACGTACGCTGCGCGTGCGGCACCGACGGCGGCCCATTCGTGCGTCCTGCGGGAACCCATCTCCGAGCACGGGCGGCCCTCGGCCATGGACGTCATCCGCGATGCGGCCGAAGCGATGGCGCAGTCGTGGTTGAACACGCTGAGCAACAGCGTCTCCAGCACGCAGCACTCTGCGAAGGAGCCCTCCACCGAGAGGACGGGGGAGCCGGGGAAGAAGACTTCGCCCTCCGGGTAGCCCCAGATGTCGCCGCTGAACTTGTAGTCCGCCAGCCAGGCGGCGAGGTTGTCCTTGATGATCCCGGCATCGGCGAGGAACTGGATCTCCGCCTCCTTGAAGCGGAACGCCTCGATCTCCTTGAGGGCCCGTCCCAGCCCGGCCAGCACCCCGTAGAGCAGGACCAGCCCGATGAGCA
>CBDTVQ010000415.1:0-2169 GCA_965364045.1 uncultured Tessaracoccus sp.
TCGAGGCAGCCCGCCAGGAGTTGGCGGCAACCTGCGAAACAATCTTCGTGGGTGGGCTCTCCATGGGGGGCGCGCTTGCCCTGAAGCTGGCTGAGGACCACGAGGTGGCCGGTGTACTGCTCGTGAATCCGGCGGTGGCCAGCAAAAACCGTCTGCTGCCGCTGTCGGGGGTGCTGCGCCACGTCATTTCGTCGCAGCCCGGCATCGCCTCCGACATCAGCAAGGAGGGCGTGAAGGAGTTGGCATACGACCGCGTCAGCGTCGCAGCCGCGTGGAGCATGACAAAGCTGTGGAAGGAGGTTCGCTCACATCTCTCACAGGTGAGCGCGCCCATCATGATGTTTCGCTCCGACGTGGACCATGTGGTGGATGACTCAAGCCACGAAGCGCTGCTGCAGGCCATACCCTCAACGGAGGTGGTGCCCCTGCACAACAGCCATCACGTTGCAACGCTTGACAACGACGCGGAGCTGATCTTTGAACGATCAGCGCGGTTCATCCGGGAGCACGGGCAGCCCTGATCAGCCGACGCGACGGGCTCCCGAGTAGGGCATGGAGTTCAGGCTCGTGATGCGGACGCCACTGCGCGGGTTTGCCGCATCGACGATCTTGCCGTTCCCGATGTACATGCCGACGTGACTCACGGGCGAGTAGTAGAACACCAGGTCGCCCGGCTGAAGATCTGACTTGGCCACCTTCGTGCCCATGCTGAACTGTGCTCGCGAGGACCGCGGTAGGGAAATGCCCACCTGTCGGTAGGCGTAGCTCATCAGGCCTGAGCAGTCGAATGTGCTGGGGCCGGACGTGCCCCACACGTATCTGCTGCCCACCTTGGATGTGGCAGCGGAAATGGCACTCTTGGCGCGCGAGCTGTTGCCCGCGGTGGAGGCGACGGGCTCGTCCACGGGGGCCGTGGCATCACTGGAGGCGCTGGTGGTGTCTGCTTCCCGCTCTGCAACGATGCGGGCCAGCCTGTCAGCTTCTTCCTGCTCACGCTGGCGCTGGACCTCGAGCTGGCGCAACCTTTCGCGCTCCTCGGCGCTCAGCCGATCATGGACTGCCTCGGCCTCGGCCTCCTTGGCCCCGAATTCCAGGGCGAGGTCCTCCTTGGCCTTGAGGTCTGCCACGAGGGTGACGTTGGTTCGATCAGCTTCAGCGCGCAGCGTGTCAACCTCTGCCTGCTCCACCTGCAGCAGCTGCAGATTGGAGTTGCTGCGGTTCGCCTCGTTCTGGATGGCTGCCAGACCGGAGAGGAAGCTGGACTCGGAATCGCTTGTGAGCAGTTGCGCCGTGACGTCGAAGCCACCCGACTGGAGCTGGACAACGGCGATCTCACCGAGATCTGTTGACATCTGGGAAACCAGCAACTCCTGCTGCTTGAGGTCCGCGGTGACCTCTGCAAGCTTTGTCTGGCCCTGGGCGGCCCGCTCGCTGGCCTCGATGATTTCCTGGTCAATGGCGGAGGACTGCTGCTGAATCCGTTCGAGATCAGCCTTGGCCTCAGCCACGGCGTCGGGGTCTGCATAAGCTGGCAAAACCAGGCCGGAGATGAGAAAAGTCGTTACGGCCACGGCCATTGCCCGGCGCAATCTGATCGTCAAGATCTCGAACCCCCATAGATTTCAATACGTCCACCTGAGAAAATACTAAACGACTTTCAGGATATCTCCCAAGTGGTGGTCACGTCGAGTGCTCACCAGCCGAAGTGGGGGAACCAGACCGGCGTCCGCAAGCACCGCCATGGCCCTGACCTCAGAGTCCTCGAACTCCACGTCCCCGGGAGGACCCAGCAGGACGGAGATCACACAATCGGCGCAGCCGGGCCCACGGGCGGCGCACCCGTCACAATCCACATGCAAAGTTGTCATGGGTCCCATCCTGTCCACCCCCTCTGACACTTTCATTCCCGGCGTGTCGCCCACGCCCCGCCCTGATTGCTCAACGCAGGCCTGCATGCCCGGAGAGCGACCCACCCCACCGCGCTGCTTCGCGTTTGTCAGTTGAGCTTCCTAGAGTGTGGAACATGGCAGTCCCATCCCCCGCGCAACCCTCGTTCGACGAGCTCGGCACCCACCTGTCCCAGGTGACGTTCTGTGTCGTGGACCTGGAGACCACCGGCGGGGGCAACGACAGTTGCATCACCGAGATCGGTGCCGTCAAGGTGCGCGG
>CBDTVQ010000416.1:0-2157 GCA_965364045.1 uncultured Tessaracoccus sp.
CAGCCACGGCGGGCTGGGGAGCCGTCACCCCTTCTGCATCCCCGGCCTCAGTCTCGGCGGCCTCTCCGGCCTTGGCGTCCGCGGCTCCGTTCTTACGGCGTCCGAAACGTGTCGAGACGAGTTCGGCGAGATTGCCCAGCTCGCGCACCCGCAGCATCTTGCCGACGATGACATATGTGAGGCCGATGATCGCCAGGCCTGCGAGGACAGCCAGCAGCGGTCCCAGCTTGCTGTCCGGGAACGCACCGACGATGGCCTCCGATGCGAAGAAGGCACCGGCACCGCCAATGCCAGCGCCCAGAGCGAGACGGACGATGTGCAGGACCAGCGTGCGGCCATCGAGGGCGGGCACCGAGCGCTTCAGGAATTGCCAGCTCACCAGCACGCCCACCACGTAGGCGAGCGAGTACGCCATGGCGAGCGCGGCTGCGCGGAGCGTTGGATCTCCCACCAACTGGACGAAGAGCAGCGCACCGCCCACGTTGACTCCGGCGATGATGCACTGCAGGAAGAAGGGTGTGCGGGTGTTCTCGATCGCGTAGTAGGTGCGCAGGCAGATGAACTGCACGGTGAAGGGGATGAGCCCCACCGCGAAGGCGGCCAGTGCAACGGCGACGAACTGCGAGTCCTGCGCACCGCTGCCGTTGCCGAACAAAAGCTTGGCGATGGGGCTGGCGAGGGCGACGAAGCCGACGGTGGCGGGCACCAGGGCCACCAGCGAGAGCCGCATGGTCTTGGTGGCCTCGGCAGCGACGCCGGGCATGTCGCCGGCGGCCGCAAGTCTCGAGGCATTGGGCAGCATGGCGGTGGCCAGGGACACGGTGATGAGGGAGTGGGGCAGGATCCACACGAGGTGGGCGTTGGAGTAGACGGCCAGGCCGGCGCCACCCTCGCCGGTCAGGGCGGTGGCTGCTGTGCTGAGTTTTGTGACCACCACGAATGCCAGCTGATTGACGAGGACGAACCCGATGGTCCATTTGGTCAGGGAGAAGGTCTTGCCCAGACCAGTGCCCTTGAGATCGAACCGGGGGCGGAACGTGAAGCCCACCTTGCGCAGATAGGGAATCAGGACGGCGGACTGGACGGCGATGCCGAGCGTGGTGCCGATCCCGAGCATCCAGATCTGGCCGGAGGTGAAGGCCTGCGAGTGATCGTCGCCGGTGCCCCAGATGACGATGTAGATGGACAACACGGCGATGGCGATGACGTTGTTCGCGATCGGGGCCCACATCATGGGGCCGAACCTGTCGCGCGCGTTGAGCACCTGCCCCAGCAGGAAGAAGACTCCGTAGAACAACACCTGCGGGAGCGTCAAATAGGCCAGGGCCACCATGGAGGCGTACTGGGACGCCAGGGCGGGTGAATGCCACGCCTCACCGGAATAGATCCAGATCACCACGGGTGCTGCCACGGTCACGAGGACTGCCACAATCGCAACGATGAGGAGGAAAGCGGTCATGATGCGGTTGGTGTAGGCCTCGCCGCCGTCGGCGTCGTTCTTGATGGCGCGCACGATCTGTGGGACCAGCACCGTGTTCAGGGCTCCGCCGGCAAAAAGGATGTAGAGGGCGTTGGGCACGGACGTGGCGATGCTGAGCATGTCCACCTGGCGTGTGCCATTGCCGAGGATGAAGACGATGAGTGCCACCCGCGCGAACCCCAGGATTCGGGAGATCAGCGTGCCGGAGGCCATCAAGGCGCTGGCCGAGAGCAGCTTCTTCGTCGTCGAGACCTGACTGCTCACGTGTCCTCCTTGGGACGTTCGGACTGCACCGCGCGGATCCTCCACACGGTCCCACCCAACACCACTGCACCCGAGACCACGATGATGATCCAGCCGACGCGGCCCAATTGGGTGGCGGTGATCTCGATGTCCACGGTGGCCCCGAATCGCTGGCCGCCCCGGGTCTCCATGCTGCCCTCGACGTTCACCACGCTGTTCGACGATGCCTCCGGGGTCAGCGTGACAACGCGGTTCTCGCCAGCACCAATGGTCACGAACTCCGTGGCCGGCACCCGGATGCGTTGCGGGCTGTCGCTGTCGAAAACCATGCGCAACGTGACGGGTACATCCAGGTCATTGGTGATGGTGACGGGGAAAGCGTTGGAGCGCGACGCCATGACGAACTGGCCGGCTGCGCTGATCGTGATCTTCGC
>CBDTVQ010000417.1:0-2155 GCA_965364045.1 uncultured Tessaracoccus sp.
GACTGGGTGGTGGTGCGTCAGCAGCCCGACGCCAACAACGGCGACATCGTGGCCGCACTCCTGGACGAGGAGGCCACCGTCAAGACCTACCGCCGCAAGGATGGCCATGTCTGGCTCATGCCCCACAACGAGCAGTACTCCCCCATCGACGGCGACCATGCTCGCATCATGGGCAAGGTGGTCGCGGTGATGCGTCGCGTATGAGGCGCTCGGGGCGGCCCATGCATCAGAAAGATCGTTGCATGTAGGCCGTGTCGATCCAGGTGTCGAACTTGCGTCCGACCTCCTTGAACACCCCCACCTCCTCGAACCCACACCTACGATGCAGGGCAAGGCTCGCCTCGTTCGGCAGGGCCACAACTGCAACGGCTGTGTGCACCCCGACGTCGGCGCTCAGGACCTCGAGCAGTGCGTCGTAGAGCGGCTTGCCGAGTCCCTGCCCCCTGGCAGCAGGATCAACGTAGATCGACGTCTCCCGGGTGTGTCTGTAGGCCGGACGGGGACGGTACGAGGCCGAGTATGCATAGCCCAGGATCGTGCCGGATCCGGTACCGCTGGCCTCAGAGACGATGAAGTGGTCACCCATCTCCGTGCTGGCCAGTCGATGCTTCCAGTATGAAAGTGGCGGTGGAACCAGATCGAAAGTGGACGAGCCGTTGATCACCTCGCGGGCGTAGATGGCGGCGATGGCATCCAGATCCTCGGGACGTGCCCTGCGCATGGTCATGCTCCCCATGCTGGCACTCCCATGGCACCCGGGGAAAACCAGGACGTGATTCCTTGCCCCCTGACTGTTAGATCGACGCGAGACGCCGTCGCATTCCTTCCGTGTACTGCTCCGCTTCCAAACCGGCGACGAGGTGCCAGACACCCGGGGTGACCTCCACCACTCCCGCCAGCCCTGCACGTTCCAGGGCCCGGGAATCCACCCGCGACGAGTCCCTCACACTCACCCGGACCCGCGTCTCGGCGATTAGTTCCACCGCCTCGATGTTGTCCTCGCCACCCAGCGCCGCCACCCACTGCTTTGCCTGGTTGGTCTCGACGTCACCCACGACGATCACACGGGGCTCAGGAGTCGGTTCAGCATCCACACCACCGCGACGGGCCGCTGCTTTCTGCTCCGGCGTCCGGTAGTCGAAGATGATCACCAGCGCCATGGACGTGGTGAAGGCGGCTCCGATCGCCAACCCATAGAGAGCGATGTTGCTGAACGCCGGAATGGTGAGCAGTGAGGTGAAGACGAACGCGTTGGTGGTCACGCTGCCCCCGAACCCGAGGATCACGCCGCCCACCAGGCAGCCGATCAGGAGGCGCGGATAGATCTTCTTGAACCGCAAATGGATGCCGTAGAGCGACGGTTCAGAGATGCCCCCGAGAAGTCCCGCTGCCAACGCTCCCGTTGCCGTTTGTCGCATCGCGACATCCCGGTCCCGGTAGGCCAGGAACAGCACCCCGGCCGTGGCGCCGAAGCAGGAGAAGTTCCAGGCCCCCATCGGGCCCTGGATGTAGTCGAAGCCCAGAGTCTGGATGTTCAGCAACATGATGGCGTTGATGGGCCAGTGCAGCCCGAGCGGCACCATGAAGGGGTACGCCAACGGGATGAGGATGGCGAAGATGAACGGCGATACGCCATTGACGAACTGCAGGCCGCTCGCCAGCCACGCGCCGACATAGACGCCGATGGGCCCAATCAGAAAGGCCGTCAGTGGCAGCATGACCGCCATTGCAATGAACGGTACGAAGATGAGCTGCAGGTTCTCCGGGATGATCTTCTTCAACAACTTGTACAGCGGCCCCAGCACCCCGGCCATCAGCAGCGGCGGGAACACCTGTGATGAGTAGTTGAAGATCGTCAGAGGAAGCCCGAAGACATTGATGAGCGTGACATCACTGCCCGCGATCGTCGCGGCGTAGGCCCCGTCGATTGCACCCAGGGCCGTGAAGCCGGGCAGCATGACCAGGGCCATGATGGCGAAACCCACCCATGGATCCGCGCCAATCTTCTTGCTGGCGTTGTAGGCCACCATCAGCGGCAGGAACACGAAGACCGACTGCCACAGCAGGTTCACGAACTGCCACGACGGGGGCAGCTCGGTCCGCGGATCAGCCCAGTTGCCGATGACGCCCAGCGTGCTCATCAACGCCATAAAGG
>CBDTVQ010000418.1:0-2149 GCA_965364045.1 uncultured Tessaracoccus sp.
GGCACTCCCCTCGGCCAGCGCCATCCCCAGGATGATCAGGCCGATGAACCATGTCAGGGGCTGCTTCCAGATGACCAGCCGGCTGACTCTGCCAGCGGAATCGACGTCGCCACGGGCTGGCTCCAGCTCAGTCTGGACGAAACGATTCGTCAGCAGCACCCCCACAAGGCACCCAACCGACAACGTTCCGACGTGGAGGATCACGGGCACCCCGAGCAATTCGGCCAGCGCCCCCAGTCCTGCTCCCGCCATGGCACCGATGCTGAACATGGCATGGAACAGCGGCATGATGTTGCGGTGCAGGCGCTGCTCGTTGGCGGCCGCCGAGACGTTCATCGCCACGTCGGTCAGCCCCATCCCGATGCCGAACACGACGAGGCCAGCGAAGAGCAGGATGTAGGACGCGAGCGTCGCGCCGAGACCGGCCACGAGCACGCCCAGGGTCAGCGTTGAAATGGACCAGCGCAAAGTGCCCTTGGAGCCGAGCCTGCTCATCACGTTGTTGGACCCGAGCATGCCGCCGATCGAGCCCACCGCCATGGCCGCTGCCAGGACACCCATCTGGGCAGTGGATGCCCCCAGTACGTCGCGTATGTGTGGGACACGCGACATGTAGGACGCGAGCGCCAGACCACAGGAGAAGAAGACGAGGAACACCGAGTTCCGCCAGGCAAAAAGCTGGCTTGTTTCCGGGTTCGTCGACTGGTTCACACCAGTGATACTAGGAGCGCGCTCAGACATCCGACGAAACACGGGCACGCCCGCACGCCGCGGGCAGCCCAAAGAGGGCAACATCCAGCCAAATCTTCCGTGCCGCCTTCTCGCCGGGAGACACTGTGATCAACGTGTACGCCGTCGCCCCCGAGGAGAACGCATGAACGTGGAGAACGAACTGGCCGACCGCATCCGGGCTGCGTTGGGCACGAGCCGTCCCGTCCGTGAGAAGCGAATGTTTGGCGCCCAGTGCTTCATGGTGGGCGAGAAGATGGCACTCAGCGCCATGTCCGACGGCGCCCTCCTGGTGCGGGTTGACCCTGCCCGATCGGACGAACTGCTCGCCAAGGATGGAGCCGAACAGGCCGAGATGGGGCGTGGCAGATCGATGGGGAAAAGCTGGATACGGGTCGCGCCGACGTCCATCCGGAATGAGGCCGCGTTCATGTTCTGGGCAAACGTGGCACTCGAGTACAACGACGCCTTGGTGGTCAAGGCCTGAATCGCCAGGTCCCCGGGGCTGTGTGGGAGGTTACCGAGGCGCTGGCATCGTCGATTTCACAATGCTGGGTGGGGACCTCGTCGATGCTGACGTCAAGAACTCTGCGCTCCGGAACCTTACGCAGACATCCACCTATACTGACCTATACAAGTGCCTGAATCTAGATCACTATAGGCGGATCATCGTGAAGAACAGCCCCTACACACCGGGAGCCGGTCACGTCCCCCCGGTTCTGGCTGGAAGGGATGAGTTGTTGCGCGACTGGCAACTCGTCCTCAACGACGTGGTCTCCGGCGGTCGCGTCCGCGCCGACGACGTGATCCTGGCGGGCCCCCGAGGAGTTGGCAAGACCGTCATGGTGAGCGCCTATGCAGACCTCTCCCGGGAGCAAGGGTTTGAGGTGGTGAACCTTCAGGCCGTGTCAGGGCACGCAGGCCTCGTGGAGGCACTGCTGCAGCGCGCGCGCACGCGCCTTGCTGAGGGGGCGGGACCATGGACACGCGCCCGTAGCGCATTCGAGCGCGTCGGGGGCGTCAACCTCAGCGTGGCAGGCTTCGGGGCCGGCATCTCAACACATGAGAAGGACCGGTCTGCTCCGGGGCTGGATGCCGGAACCCTGGCGACTGCACTGGCCACTCTCGCTGGCGAAGTTCGCAAGGACACCCACAGCGGTGGCCTCCTGATAACCCTTGATGAGATGCAGGTTGCCTCCGCCCCTGACCTGGCTCTCCTCGCCGCCGCCCTTCATCGCTTGAACGTCGAACATCCGATGGCCACCGTCCTGTTCGCTGGAACTGGGTTGGCCTTCACCCCCGATGTTCTGCGCAAGGCCGGGGTCACCCACCCGGACCGACTGTTCGTGCTGGAGTCCATCCCGCTGAACCTGCAGTACGACGACGCCCGGTACGCCCTGGTGGAACCAGCACGGCAGGC
>CBDTVQ010000419.1:0-2144 GCA_965364045.1 uncultured Tessaracoccus sp.
CCTCAGCCTCGTCAGTCCTGACGTCCGTGAGCCCGAGGGACTCGAGCACCGGAACAGCCTTGGCTGCATGTGCATGGTTAGTCGTGACGACCAGTCGGGCATCGTCGTCGCTCTCCAGCTCGCCACGTTCTGCTTGCGCGAGTAGTTTGCCCTGGCTCATGATGCCGATGTGGGTGCACACCTGCTCGATCTCGGACAGGAGATGCGATGAGACGAGGATGGTGGTGCCGTCGCCGGAGAGTTCGCGGATGAGGTTGCGCACCTCCCGGGTGCCCTGCGGGTCCAGGCCGTTGGTTGGCTCGTCCAGCACAAGGAGGTCGCGGGGGCGCAGCAGTGCGAGAGCCAGGCCCAACCGCTGCTTCATGCCCAGCGAGTACTGCCGGAAGAGTTTACCCGCGGCTGCGGAAAGCCCCACTCGGTCCAGAGCGTTGTTGATTCGTGCCTTCGAGGTGGACGGATCAGCGGTGACATCACACGCATCCAGCCGTACCAGATTGGCGCGACCGCTGAGGTAGGGGTGAAAGGCAGGACCTTCCACGAGCGCGCCGACGCGGGGGAGGACGCTCGCGCCCTCGTCAGGCATGTGCTCGCCAAGGAGCCACGCCTCGCCGGAGGTGGGGCGGACGAGCCCCAGCAGCATGCGGATGGTGGTGGTCTTTCCTGAACCGTTGGGGCCGAGAAAGCCGTAGACAGCGCCCTGAGGGACTGCGAGGTCGATCCCGTCCACGGCCACCTGGCCGGAACGGAACCGCTTCGTCAGTCCCTCAGTGCGAATTGCAGGTGCACTCACGCCAACGCGCGGAGGGTGTCGGCGGGGACTGCGCCCACGAGGACGCGCCCGTCGTCGGTCATCAGGGCAGTGAGTAGCGCGGAGCTGAACAGGCGGCCTTCAGGGACCTCGGTGGTGAGCTGTTCGAAGAGGGCGCCCATCTCAAGCCCCATCCCGTCGGAATGCTCGGGGGTGAACTCCTCAAGCATCTCTTGGGCCTCTTCGGAACCCATGATGCGCTCGCTCGGACCGGTCATGGAGGAAGGATCCTCAGCGAGGAGTGCAGCGAAGTCCAGATCTGTGAACTCGATGACAGTTTCCCAGCCGGTGCCGGTCACGACGGGCATTTCATGCTTTTCGCCGATTGCCTTGTCGGTTCCGTCCTTCTCGGGGAGGGGGATGACGACGTCACGCTCGGTGGCGCTTGCGGGGGCGGAGAAATCGAAGACGGACTCGCTCGGCATGCCGAAGTCAACGTCGGTGAAGGAAACCTCAACGGCCGGCGCGGTCGTGTCCTGGGTGCTCCAGGTCTGGACGCGCAGCGGGATCATGGTCTCGCCGTCGATCGCGAGAGCAACGCGTTCAACGAGGGTCTCGTCGGAGGTGGGGGTCACGATGACCTGGTAGACGTCTCGGCCAGCGATGGTGGTCTGGGCGTCGATCTCGACGGTGGAGAACTCGTTCACCATGGCCAGCGCCTGTTCCGCAGCCTCCTGGGGGGTGGGAAGTTCAGCCTTGCGCTCCAGCATCTTGGCGCGGGCCTCTTCGCTCATTGTCTCGAGTTGGGCCAGATCGGCGTCGCTGAAGGAGTAGCGAACTGCCTCGTCCTCGGAGCTGGAGTAAGTCCACATCTCGGGGCCATTGGCCACGACGGAGTACTCAGACATCGTGCCGAGCAGTGCCACGCGGGAGCGCTCTGCGCCATCGGTCCACAGACGAATGGTGGAACTGCCGCCCAGTAGGGAGATGGGGTCTGCGCCGGTCGCTTCGGTGAAGAGCATGTCGGGGAGGCCAAGGCGCGCGGTGTGCACGACGGTGCCGGACATGGCCTGCGGCTCGGCATCAAGGACGTTGGCGATGAGCTGCTCGGCCGTGATGTCAGGCAGATCATTGGAGTCACCGGTGGCAAGAAGAGGCTGCGAGACGAGTGCGACGGCGACGGCACCGGAGACGGCTGCGGGCACCACCCATGGGGAGCGGAGGAAGGGGCGGCGTTCGGCCTTGGTGGATGACATGATCTCACTGTAGGCGCGGGGTCCTGTGAGGATGCTGAGAACATCGCCCGTGCAGGGCACGTCGCCCGTGCAGGACGTATTGCGCTGCGCTGGCGTGATGGAGGCTCCGCTTACAGATGATCGATGACAGGCGGGCTGAT
>CBDTVQ010000420.1:0-2139 GCA_965364045.1 uncultured Tessaracoccus sp.
AGGCCATCATGCGCTGGTTCTTGGAGATGCAGAGCACCCGTCCTGTATTGCAGCGGGAGTCAGCACGGAAGGACGTGCTGACCGGCGGAGTGGCCGGCTTGGGTGTGGGCGTCGGCTTCGGTGGTACGAACGGCTTCTCCACCGGCATGTTGGGAACAGGCGGGGCCTTCGGCAGGATTTCAGTCTGTGGCGGTAGCGTTTCGGTGCTGAACTGAACGATGTTGTTCATCACCCACTGGTCCTGCTGCTTGTACTTGCCGTTGACGTTCACCACGGTGGTGGTCCAGAGGGAGGAACGGCAGCCGCCCTGACCGGTCTGGGGAGTGTTGCACTCCGTCTTCCACTTGCGACCATTCGCAGCGGTCCACTCGGAACCGTTGATGGCAAGCGGGTTGCCGTCCCACTGCGTCTCACCCGAGGGGAGGTACGTCAGGTTGTTGAAAACCCAGCCATTGTGGTTGTAGTAGGTGCCGTTGTGTGCGATTCGTTTGGTTGCCCAGATCTTCGTGCTGCAGCGGACCACGACAGAGGAGTACATCTCGCAGGATGTCTTCCAGTAGCGCCCATTGACCAAGTGGTCACCGGGCTGGTTGTAGACAGTCGGCTCCAGCGCCTGGGCTTCTTGCGGCCATGCGGCGAGCCCAAGTGTCGCTCCCATGACGGTGGCCAGGATGAGGTGCAACGCGCGCTTGAGCATGCTGAAACCTTTCCAAATACGTGAGTGAATCCTGACGATAACATCGCGGGTCAGCCAATCCTAGACGGCCAGATGGGGGACAGGCGCAGGCTCGCACCCGGGGGCTCGGCGCTGTGAGATTAATGGGATACAACTGAACTGAGGAACCGGTGGCTCCAATTTTCGGTGTGGCGACATGACTGCGACGCAGATCACGAGGCCGGTCAAACGAGGAGGTGGGGACGCGTGTCTGGTCCAGTGAAGTTTGCAGTGGTGGGCACGGGCTGGCGCTCCGATTTCCACATCCGCATGGCCAGGGCCGCTCCCGGGCGCCTCGAAGCCGTTGCAGTGGTGGCACACTCCGACGCCGGTTCCGAGCGGTGCAAGCGGAAGTGGGGCGTTCCTGTGGTGCGCACATTCGGTGAAGCATTGGCCCATGAACCGGACTTCGTCGTCACGTGCGTTCCCTGGGATGCGATGCCGGACGTGGTGATCGAACTGGTCGAGGCGGGAGCGCACGTCCTCGCCGAGACGCCACCGGCACCCACAGCAGAGGGCCTGCGCGCTCTGTGGGGGAAGGTTGGTGGGACGGGCCGCGTCCAGGTGGCCGAGCAGTACATGCGCATGCCGGGACACGCGGCGCGCCTTGCCGTCGTCCGTGGGGGAGCCATCGGTGTCCCCACTGCGGTGGAGGTTTCTTCCACCCACCTCTACCACTCCACCTCGATGATGCGGAGCCTGCTCGACGTCGGCATGGCCGACGCAGTGGTGAACGCGCGCTCCTTTGTTGCGCGGCAGGTCGACCCCCTGACACCGGAGGGTTGGGTGGAGGATCCGCGCCCCGTGCCCCGGACGAGGACGATCGCCACGCTCGACTTCGGCGACGGACGATTGGGCCTCTACGACTTCGTCGACAACCAGTGGTGGAACCCGCTGCTGGCGCGCCGCATCGTGGTGCGCGGTGATCGCGGCGAGATCGTCGACGATACGGTCACGCATCTCACGGATGAGGGTGTGATCGTCTCCCCGATCTCGTACCGGCGCACAGGCGTCGACATGAACCTGGAGGGCAACGATCTGGTTTCGGCGTCCTTCGAGGGCCGCATGGTGTACCGGAACCCGTGGGTGGGCTCACGCCTGTCCGAGGACGACATTGCCGTCGCATCGTTGCTTGAGGAGACGGGACGGTGGGCCCGATCCGAGGGGCCGGCGCCCTATCCGCTCGCGGAGGCATGCCAGGACCATCTGCTTGCGCTCGCGATCGAGGAGTCCGCCCGGACGGGCGCCGATGTGCGCGTGCCCAAGGATGTGTGGGCCTGACGGTCCCCCGGGGTGGCAGGCGGCTGGCGTCCGAACCGTGCGTGACGAGCCCCGGCTGGCCAACGGCGGGGGATCAGCTAAGCTTGTGTTCGGTTCCTCGCGCGGCAGTAACTCGCCCAACTCCCCCAGGGTCGGAAGGCAGC
>CBDTVQ010000421.1:0-2131 GCA_965364045.1 uncultured Tessaracoccus sp.
CACACGCTGGAGACCGAGATGAGGAACATGCCCTGGCCACCCTTGGACAGATCGAAGAGCTCCTTTGCAGTCGTGCACTCGTACACGCTGAAACCATCCGAGAGGAGCGTGATTTCGGTGAGGTCCTCCACACCGCGGGCCCTGAGGTGATCAATGGCCACCCGAATCTGCTGCAGGGAGATGCCCACGTCGAGGAAGCGCTTGACGACGCGAAGGAGCAGGATGTCGCGAAAGGAGTAGAGGCGCTGGGTGCCGGAGCCGCCGGCCTGTCGGATCTCGGGAACCACAAGGCCTGTCCGGGCCCAGTAGTCGAGCTGGCGATATGTGATCCCGGCAACGCGATGTGCAACTGGACCACGGAAGCCCATGTCAACGGGCAGGGGCGAGAAGTCACCGTCGAACAGCAGGTCCTGCAACACCGGCTGCGCCGATGCCTTGCCTGCGGTTTCCTCCGCCACTGCTACCTCACTCTGCCGGAAATGACATCGGCTGTGGAAATGACCGACAACTAAGACGTTAACCCTCACATGCCGCCCGGGTCCACGACACGCCCAACAGGTGCTGCGGCGATTCACTTCCCACCCCGAGGAACACGCCACCACGCCATTCACATCAGCTCGCAAACAACCTCTGACAAGGACTCATACAGTCTCGGCAGCGCGGGCTCGGACCCGAGAGGTCACCAGCCAACCCTCAAGTACCACTTGATCTGTCCGGGGCTCCCCCACGTCTGGGTCAGCTCACGTCTCTTCTTCGTTTTCGAAGTCGTCAGGAGTCACCGTGTCCAGGAACTCCCTGAACTTTTCCACCTGATCGGTCTCACTCTGGTCCACCTCCACACCCACCTGGTCCATCAACTGCTCGGGGCATTCGATGGTCCAGGCCAACCGCAGCGCGGCGGCGATGGCGTCGCTCGGCCGTGCGTCGAAGACGAAACTTCCAGCCGTGATGGAGGCGTAGAAGACGCCATCACGCATCTCCGCGATATTGATGACACCCGGTTTTCCCCCGCAGACCTCGTCGAGAACGTTGGCCAGAAGGTCATGGGTCATGGGGCGGTGAAACTCCGCACTGTCGTCGAGGACGATGGCGATGGCTGCTGCATCCACAGTGGAGATCCAGATGGGCAGGAGCCGAGTGCCCTCACTCTCCTTGAGCAGAAGAACAGGTGTGTCCTCAGGGGATGCGAGGCGGATTCCGATGACATCAAGGTCGATCATGAGCCCAAGCCTATTACTCGTTGATCTGGCTGTGGAGAAGTGCGGCGTGCGCCTGGAGAATAACGCGGTAGACATCGGCGAGAACCTCGCGCGGGATGCCCGATCGACGTTGGTACGGCGCGAGTGCCTGCTCAACCAGGGCCGCCTCGGTGGCTGCCGCCTGTTGCACCACACGCAGTTGTCGCGGGTCGACACCAAAGCCGCTCAGCCGCTTGGCGGCGGAGGCAATCGCAACGGCTTCCCGACCATAGAGGTGGGTTCCCCGCCTTACGGTGATCAGTTTGAGACGCTCCAGTTCGATGAGGGCACCTTCTCCCAGTCCCGACTCCGCGAGTACCTGACGGCGGGTCACAAGACGCGATGCAGCCACGGCGGACCGTGGCCGGGATATGGGGACAACCTGCTCCTCGGCTGCGGCGTCCACGGGCTCGCTGGGGAGCTCTTCGCCCCGGTCCAGGGCATCAAGTTGCTCACGGATCACCTTCAACGGCAGGTACTTGTCCCGCTGCGCCCGCAGCACGAACAGGAGCCTGTCAATGTCCACCTGCCGAAACCGTCGGTATCCCGAGGGCTGATCCCTTTCAGGCAGGATCAGGCCCTCGGATTCGAGGTAGCGAAGCTTCGACACCGAGATGTCGGGGAACTCCCCTCGGATTGCTTCGAGGACCTGTCCAATCGTCCGTGGGGGGCTCGCCATCAGTTCCCGCCGGGCTCGCTCAGGCTGATGGTGGCCCGGAACTTGCCGATCTGGATCTCGTCACCCTGACGAAGGGCCACGGCGTCCTGGACAATCTTGCGATTGACGTAGGTACCGTTCAGGCTGCCCTGATCCTCCACCTTCAGTTGGCCGCCAGCGCGCAAGAACCGCGCATGATGGCGGGAGACTGTGATGTCGTCGAGAAAAATGTCCG
>CBDTVQ010000422.1:0-2127 GCA_965364045.1 uncultured Tessaracoccus sp.
GATCCACGTGATGTCCAGCTCGCGGCCATCCACGGTGCCGGTGCCGTCCGTGGCGTAGTCAAGACCAGCTTCGAAGCCTGCAACGTAGGCCCCGCCGTACGCGGCGAGCGGCCCGGTCTGTGAGGTGATCATGCCCACGGATACCGGGGCGGCCTCGACAACGCTCTCGGTGGTGGTGGCGCCGGGCTCCGGGGTTTCTCCGGATCCGCTCCCAGTTTGTGGTGCGCAGCCGGTCATCACCAGTGCGGCGGCGGCGAAGATCGCCGGTGCCAGATACTTCTTGGTAGCACGCATGTGTACCTCCATGGTTGACTTCGATGTCAAACCTGACAGATGGTTCAGGTCTCAGGAAATGACAATATGCTGGGTCTGGCCGGAGCGCAAGCATCCCTCGGGGATCGTTACCCGACGGCAACAATGCGAGGCCCCGGGTTTGACCGGATTCGCCAGAGCACACGAATGCTTCCAACTGGAGATCAACAAGGCCTTCGCTGCGGTGGCGACCCACTCCATTCGTGACCTCAGTGGTGAAAACGGTGTTAGCTTGCTCCGTTTCCCAGTTCGCGGTCGCGGACTGCACCAGCTCAAGCTTTCCTTCCTCAATGGCGTTCATGAAGCCCTGCTTACGCTGCTCTGCGTTGGCCGCTCCTTGAACTCCCTCAATCACAACGACCTTGCCACCCTCACCAAGCTCCTCCGCGACGACCATGCCGACGGAAATCGTACGTTCAGCAAGACCTTGAAGTACGAGGTGAGGGACTGCGGCTAGTCGATTCAGACCTGCTCAGTGGGCAGTGATGATCGGCTGAGCAGCTGCCGGTGGGGGTGCGGAATCATCCGTATCCCCACCGGCAGCTGTTTCTTCATCGATGCTTTATGTGACAGGCATCGATGCCGACCACCTCAGGGTCTAGCCTCGATCCGGGATGAATGGTCGGTCAGCCAATCCCGCGACGTTTGAGTTCGAGGAGGGGACACATGTTCGACGGAGTGATCGGCATGGTGGCCATCTCCGTCGCTTTTGTCCTCGGGCTGTACCTGGTTCATCGCGTCTCCGCCATCGCGGCCAGCCCTCTCGAGGTGCTGCCCTTCCAGTCCGGGTGGCTGCCCTCGGAGCATGCGCTATCCCGTTACCACGTGCGCTGGTACCCCGCGACGCTGCTGTTCCTGGCCTTCGACGTGGAGATGCTCTTCATGTACCCCTGGGCCGTCGTCGTGGCCAGGGAGGGTGCGGGAGCGGTGATCGAGATGTTCCTGTTCCTCGGCGCGCTGTTTGTGGCGGTGTTCTGGGCGTGGCGCGAGGGGGCGCTCCGATGGGTCTGAGGAGTGCGCTGGCAAGGCTGGCAGCCCGGCATGCCCATGTTCTGGTGGTGGAAACTCCCGGAGGATGGAGGACGAAGGCTGCCGTGGAGAGGGCGGTCCTCGCCAGGGGGTGGAGCCTGGCGCTCTCTCCCGCAGAGGCTGACGTCCTGGCGGTCTGCGGTGAGAACCAATCTGACGTCGCAGGAGCCGTTGGACAGGTATGGAACCAGCTGCCCGGACCGCGTGCAAGGGTCGACGTATCTGCCCGCGACGACGTGTCTGACCTCCTGGACGATGCGCATGATCGGCTGCTGGACACCGCGGGCCACAAGCGCGACGCACTGGAACGCTGGTCTGCCTCCGATCTCCTCGACGAAGGGGACGCTGACGGGGGCAGCATGGACATGGACGACGGCGACATGGATATGGACATGGACGACGGAATGAACATGGACGACGGAATGAACATGGCGCCCGGCGGTATCGCGCTCGCCGAGGGTGGTGAGGATCGGGACGGCCTGGAGATGGATGTCTTGCACCTGCTGTTGGGGCCCGTTCTGCAGTACTGGCCGGCCGGACTGGTGATGCACTGCACGCTGCAGGGCGATGTCATCGTTGACGCCAATGCCGAGGTCATGGGTGGTGGCGTGGTCGCAGCGTCACAGGCGACTCAGGCGTTCAAGGCGGCGCGGAGCGTCGACAACCTGGTCTCACTCCTTGCACTGGCGGGCTGGGACGATGCCGCGTCGCAAGCTCGAGTCATCAGGGATGAACTGCTGGATGGAAGTCCCGCGCAAGCTGAGCGACTTTTCACACTGTTGCAGC
>CBDTVQ010000423.1:0-2120 GCA_965364045.1 uncultured Tessaracoccus sp.
GTGCGGCGCCCCTTGTCGTCCACGATCTCCACCTCGTAGATGGCAGTGCGTCGCCCAAGGTGCAGCGCTGTGGCTGTACCTGTGACTCGCCCCTGAGTAGCTGAGCGGATGTGGGTGATGTTGAGGTCCACACCGACGGCAGCCTGATTCGTCGGCATCCCGTGTACGACGGCGCCCATGGACGCAAGAGTCTCCAGCAGGACCGCGGAGGCGCCACCATGGAGCATTCCGAACGGTTGGGTGTTGCCCTCCACCGGAATGCTGCCCACCACCCTTTCAGCGGTGAGCTCATGCATCTCGAAGCCCATCTTCTTGTCAAGGGGAAAATCGAGGGTTTGCAGCCAGTCCGGCAAAGGGTGTTCCATGGAAGGCACTGTAGGCGACGCTGCAGCTCAGGCTGCCCGCTATCCTCATAGGCGTGAATTCCAAACCGCGTCTGCTGCTCATCGATGGACACTCCGTGGCGTATCGGGCGTTCTTCGCGCTGCCCGTCGACAACTTCTCCACGACCACGGGGCAGCACACCAACGCCGTCTTCGGTTTCACCTCCATGCTCATCAACGTGCTGCGTGACGAGAAGCCCAGCCACGTGGCTGTTGCCTTCGACGTCTCCAGACATTCATTCCGCACCGACAGCTATCCCGAGTACAAGGCGACCCGCTCCACCTCCCCGGAGGAGTTCAAGGGGCAGGTGAGCATCATCAAGGAGGTCCTCGACGCACTGAACGTCCCCCACGTGGAGCTGGAGGGGTACGAGGCGGACGACGTGATCGCCACGCTCACCACCCAGGCTGCTGCCGATGGGTTCGATGTTCTGGTCTGCACAGGCGATCGCGACGCGTTCCAACTGGTCACCGACGCTGTGACGGTGCTCTACCCGCGCAAGGGGATGTCAGATCTGGTGCGCATGACGCCCGAAGCGGTGGAGGAGAAGTATCTCGTGCCGCCGTCTCGCCACCCGGAGATTGCAGCGCTGGTGGGAGAGACGAGCGACAACCTGCCAGGGGTGCCTGGCGTCGGTCCCAAAACCGCAGCCAAGTGGATCACCGAGTACGACGGTCTGGACAACATTCTGGCGAGAGCCGAACAGATCAAGGGCAAGGCGGGGGAATCGCTGCGGGCACACCTGGACGATGTTGCCCGCAACCGTCGTCTCAATGCCCTGGTGCGTGACCTGAGCCTCCCACTGACGATCCCGGAGACACTTCGCCGGGAATGGGACAGGGAGAAGGTGCATGAACTCTTTGACGCCCTGGAGTTCCGTGTTCTCCGTGAGCGACTTCTGGAGCTGTCACCCCAGGAGTCCATTGCCACGGGCACCTTCGAGGTGGAGGGGACGACCCTTGAAGCCGGCGGGGTTCGATCCTGGCTGGACGAGCACGCCCAGGACCTGACCGGTGTGCACTTCGCGGGTTCGTGGGGATCCGGAGTCGGTGATCTCTCCGGTATCGCCCTGGCCGGGACCGATGGTGCTGGTGCCTGGCTGGACGTCGCGGCGTTGACCCCGGACGACGACGCTGCCCTGGCCGCCTGGCTCGAGGACCCGACCCCACGCAAGGTGGTGCACGAAGCCAAGGGCCCCACGCTGGCCTGCTGGTCCCGCGGCTGGGACCTCGCCGGGATCGAACTGGACACCCTGCTTGCCGCGTATCTGCTGCGGCCCGATCAGCGAACCTATGATCTGGCCGACCTCGTGCTGCGCCACCTGAAGCGTGAGTTGGCGGAAGAAGCCGGCCAGGATGACACACCGCAACTCGCCCTCGACATCCCCGGGGATGAGGACGAATCCGTGGGCGTTGCCCTGCTCCATGCCCGGGCGGTGCTGGACCTGGCGGCCGCCCTGCGCGTCGAACTCGTGGAACGGGAGGCCGATGACCTCCTGCGGGAGGTGGAGCTTCCCCTCCAGCGCACTCTCGCGGGGATGGAAAAGCTGGGGATCGCCGTCGACGTCGAGCGTCTGGAAAACTTGCGCAGCCAGTTCGATGGTTCGGTGGCTGCGGCGCAGGCGGCGGCGTGGGAGGTGCTCGGTCACGAGGTGAACCTCGGGTCCCCGAAGCAACTTCAGGCCGTGCTGTTCGACGAACTCGAGATGCCGAAGACACGACGCACCAAATCGGGCT
>CBDTVQ010000424.1:0-2116 GCA_965364045.1 uncultured Tessaracoccus sp.
TAGCGGGAGGTGCGGACGTCGGCTTCTGTCTGCTCGCGAAGACCCCCGCCTTCATCGATGCGATGCCGTCGAAGATCTATGAGTACATGGCGAGTGGGTTGCCCACCATCGCCACGCCGCTTCCACGCGTCGCAGAGTTGCTGGATCGAACGGGCGCAGGGGTGCTCGTCGAGTCCGTCGACGAGACCGTGGACGCGCTGCGACGCTTCGTGTCGGACACCCCGTGGCGTGTCGAGCTCAGAGCTTCGGCACGCGCTGCGGGTGCAGTTGAGCCCGGACAGCGCAGCACGTACGACGAGGCGGCTGCCCTGATCGCGACGCTGCCCGCACGCTGAGACCCTCATGGCTTGAGGTTCGCACAACGCTGAGACTCGCAACGCAAGAAAAACGCACGCTCGGCAGTCAAACTGCCGAGCGTGCGTCCTTGTGGCCGTTGCTCTGCGAACCGGTTCAGGTCATGAAGCCCCGTCACTCCTCCATGAACAGCTGGAACGGATCCACCAGCGGCAGTTCGTAGCTGTCCAGGTCAGGTCCCTGCTGCGTCATTCTGGACCTTGCATTGGAATCGGTGCGCGGGGGCGGGACCGTCCCGTGGCGCGATGGCGCCATGAGTTCCCACTCAACGGCGTAGTCCCGGAGGAAAGCGATGTCGGCCACCCGGAAGCCCGCATCGTTTGCACGCAGGTAGAGGCTGCCGAGCAGACCCACGTTGTTCTCGTGGTAGCCGTAGTGCAGGTTCCTTCCCGTGTAGCGCTCAGGCACAGCGATCTCGGTGGCAGTCCCTGGGGTGAGGGTCACGTCGCTGATGGCCTGCCACTTGCCGTCGCTGTGGATCTCCAGACGGGCTGTTCCGGTGCCGGTGAGGGACAGTGCGACGGTGGGGGTGTCAAGGATGGACAGATCGTTGAAGCCCTCAACGGTGTCGGTCGAGAGGGCGCTGCCCACGGTGTCCGCAGCCCGCAGTTCAATGTTTCGATACTCGACGGTTGTGCCCTCAAGGCCGTAGCCGCTGGTCAGCAACTGCACGAGGATGTCGCAACCCGCTGGCGGCGCGTTGAAGCCCATGGTGTAGGTGGTCCAGTCTCGGCCACGGGGCTTCTGTGTCTCGTACAGCAACGAAAGATTCTTTCCGTCCGTTCCACACCCTTGGTACACCGCGACCCGGCCGGACAGTCCTGCTAGCGGTTTGGGACTGTCTGTAAGGGTGAGCTTGGCGTCGAGATTCATGGCGAGGGGCGCCAATGGCGTGAAAGCTCCACGCTTGACGATTTGGTGGATGCCCCTCCAAGACTTCGTGTCGCTCTGGATGGTTACAGTGCCGCCTCGAGCTATCACCTTTTCATTGGGGGATCCGATCGACCGCCACTTCTTGTCGACGGCAGCACCAATCTCGGACACAGCCAATACCGGACTAAGAAGGTTGCCCTGCACCGTCGAGTTTGCTTCAGTCGTGGGGAGAGCCGCGGTCACGTCGACACCATTGAGCATGGCTCCGTCCAGGCTGAAGCCGCTGCCTGCTGGCGCGGTCAGGCGCAGAGGGTCGGACTCATAGCCGCGAACCGCGTCGTAGCTCGTGAGCGTGCCGCCCTGTACGTCCACCTCAAACTTGGGCAGATCAGCCTCCAGGGCAGGAACCGCTTCGTTGAAGAGGGAGCGTGCGTACGCGGTGTCTGTGCCACGTCCGTCGCGCGCCCAAAGGTCGAGACCCACGAGGGCCTCCATTTGTCCGTTCAACACGCCGGTGGGAGGAGTTGTCGGATACATCTCGAACCACGGGACGCCGTCTTCTCCACGCCGCGTGAATCCGCCCAGGTCGCGGCCCTTCTGGTCCTTCTCACCAAAGGGCACACGGAAGCTGTTGAGGATCTCGTCGCCGACGCGCAGCCACTTGGCGTCACCGGTGGCGGTGGCAAGCTCCGTCATGACTCCGAGGCCGGTGCCCTGCGCCATACCGGAGTGCCAGCCTGGCTCAAGTGCAGGGATCCACTCCGGGTTTTCTGGATTCTCACTCGCATCGAACTTGAACATGTACGGGAACCGGCGGACCTTCTTGCCCTTGTACGTGTCGGTCGTCGACCCGTCCATCAGCGCGTCGGTGCCGATCTCGATCAGGCAG
>CBDTVQ010000425.1:0-2113 GCA_965364045.1 uncultured Tessaracoccus sp.
CCGCTCACGAAGAAGCCTGCCGAGACCCGCATGGGTTCCGGCAAGGGTTCTCCCGAGTGGTGGATCGCCAACATCAAGCCCGGACGTGTGTTGTTCGAGCTCTCCGGCGTTCCGGAGGACATTGCACGTGAGGCCATGCGCCTCGCAATCCACAAGCTGCCCTTCAAGGCACGCTTCATCAAGCGCGAAGCAGGTGAGAACTGATGAGCAAGGTCGTTTCCGCACATGAGCTGCGTGGCCTCTCACGTGACCAGCTCAACGCCAAGGTGGTCGAGCTGAAGGAAGAACTGTTCGGCCTCCGTTTCCAGGCGGCCACAGGTCAGCTGGAAACCCACGGCCGGCTGCGCGCCGTCCGCAAGGACATTGCCCGCATCTATACCGTGCTGCAGGAGCGCAACCTCGGCATCGTCGATGAGCCCGCGGTTGAGGAGAAGTGAACATGAGTGAAGAAACCACTGACAAGACCGTCGAGCCGCAGGCTCCTGAGCGCGGTCGGCGCAAGGTGCTCTCCGGCATCGTCGTCTCGGACAAGATGGACAAGACCATCGTCGTTCTCGTCGAGGATCGGGTGAAGCACCCGCTCTACGGCAAGGTCATGACCAAGTCGACCAAGCTGAAGGCCCACGACGAGGAGAACACCGCTGGCATGGGTGACCGTGTCCGCGTCATGGAGACTCGTCCGCTGTCCGCCACGAAGCGCTGGCGTCTGACGGACGTCATCGAGCGCGCCAAGTAACTCCTGGTACGCCTCCAATAGCTCATCTGCGGCCCGTTCCCCTTTTGGGGGACGGGCCGCAGATGCATTTGGGGAGTGCCACAGCAACAGCCCCGAGTTCTCGGATCTGGCGAGAAAAGGAACCGCAGTCCTGGCCGCGACTACACGGCCCAGACTGCGGTTTCCTGATTCTCAGCCCTTGACGGCTCCGGACTCCACTCCCTTGAAGAACTGCTTCTGCATCACGACGAACAGCGCGAGGATTGGCAGGAGAGCGATCATGGTGCCGGCGGCCACGATGCGTGGATCCGACCCGAAGTTGGACTGCAGGTACTGCATGCCCGAGTGTCACTTCTGCAGGAAGCAGAAGCGTCGAGAGGATGAGGGCCAGGAAGAGGCCCTTGAAGCGGAACTTCATGACTCCGAACGCATACCCAGCGAGAGTCGCGAAGAGGACGTTGGAGACGATGCTGCCCGACGCTATGAGGAGCGAGTGCCAGGCATACTTGATCACCGGGATCGTTCTCGTCACCGAGGCGTAGTTCTCGAAGGTGAAATCGGTGGGGATCAAGGATGGCGGGAACGAGTAAATGTCGTCCCCGACGCCCTTCAGTGACGTGGAGAGCTGCCAGATGAAGGGGCCCACAGAAATCACGAGCATGAGTGCCAACAGGCCATAGCGGAGGAACATTTCGCCTTGTCCCATGTCCCACTTCTCGCGGAACGAAACCCTGTACTGGGTGGAGGATGGGGTGGACGGTTTACGCTTGGTGGTGACTGTCGTACTCATGCTGACACCTTGATCGATTGGGCCGTCCTCTGGGCATCCGCAATCCGAGCCGCGACTTTCCCGGTCCAGGTTGCGATTACCAACCCCGCGTACTGGACGCGCTGACCTGGCGGAGTCGTTCGGAGAACGACGGTAGGGCTGAGAGGCGTTGCGGTGTCCAGAGGTATGCGGGACGCGATCCGCACGTGGGGCACGAATCGAGGGATGAGCCCTGGGTCAGGGGCGGCTGTTGTGCGACGCGAGGACAGTGAGTACACGCCAGCGGATTATGAAGTGAACCAGCCTCGTTGAGGGCCCGGGACACCTCCT
The DNA here is from genome assembly GCA_965364045.1 of uncultured Tessaracoccus sp. Classification (GTDB taxonomy): domain Bacteria; phylum Actinomycetota; class Actinomycetes; order Propionibacteriales; family Propionibacteriaceae; genus Arachnia. Next base: position 1,815 of record CBDTVQ010000425.1, read on the forward strand.
CCGCCACCCGGCAGGGCCGCTTCACCACATCGGCCCAATGCAGCGACACGGTGATCTGGTCGTCCAGAAAGGTGCACGTCGGAGGGTCAGGGACGTCCATCCGCCACCGCTGCCACGTGGATCCTCCACGAGCGACGGGTTGGCAGGGCTCAAGTGCGATACGAACATCTGTTGCATCAAAAGCGCCGATGATTCGCAGCCCCGGGTCGACGGAGTGTGTCCAGGAGATGGGCGGAAGCTCATGGGGTCTCTCCACGTTGGTGCGCCACGTGGATTCCAGCACTTTGGATCCGTCGTCA
>CBDTVQ010000426.1:0-2096 GCA_965364045.1 uncultured Tessaracoccus sp.
CTCGGCTATCCCGTGGGAGTGGTACTGGCGATCATCGCAGTGGCGGTGGTTGTGTCCCGGCGGTGGCCCGGCACCAAGGACTCAGCGCCGCCCAGCGCCGACGGACTGGTGGCGGAGTCGGTGCACGTCGAGCGAGCAACGCTGCTGCGGGAGGTGCCCGGCTGGGTCAACGAGACGATCAAGATGAGCTATCTCATCCGCAGCGGTCACACCCGTGTCCTCGCGCCCGGCGAGGATCTCCACCCGGGGGACCAGGTGCTCGTGATCGGAGCTTCAGAAGACGTTGAACAAGCTGTGTCGTTCCTCGGGCACCGGATGGAGCGGGAACTCACCTCAGACCGCCAAGCAGTGGATTTCAAACGCCTGGTGGTCTCCTCCCCGGCGATCGCGGGACGGACCGTCGCCCAGCTCAATCTTCCCAGTCGTTACGGAAGCGTGCTGACCCGCGTCCGCCGCGGAGACACCGACCTGCTCGCTCGCGATGACCTTGTCCTGCAGCTCGGGGATCGTGTCCTCGCGGTGGCACCGCAAGGAGAACTCAAAGCCCTGACCACGTACCTGGGGGACTCCGAGCGACGGATTTCCGAAGTGGATGCGCTGGCGCTCGGACTCGGGCTGGTGCTGGGCCTCCTGCTCGGTGCGATCACGATCCCGTTGCCCGGGGGAGTGGAGTTCTCGTTGGGTCCGGCCGCCGGGCCACTGGTGGTGGGCATGGTGCTGGGAGCCGTGCACAGGACAGGGCCGCTGATCTGGAATATCCCGCTGGCTGTGAACCTGACCATCCGTCAGTTGGGCCTCATGCTGTTTCTCGCCGCTGTGGGGCTGGCTTCCGGACCACAGTTCGCCGAGCAGGCCCTCACCTCCACGGGCCTTCGGGCAGGACTGTTGTCGGCGGTGGTCGTTGGATTCTCGGCGCTGGCATTCCTCAGTGGAGCGCGGATCCTCGGGATCAGTGCCCAAAGGGCGGCGGGTGGATTCGCCGGCTACGTCGGGCAGCCAGCCGTCCTGTCCTTCGCCACGGGGCGGGTCAGCGACGAGCGCATCGACGCCGGCTACGCAGCCCTGTTCGCCCTGGGCATCATCGCCAAGATCGTCGCCGTGCAGGTGATTGGTGCCCTGGGCTGATCCACTTTCATGGGTGACCAAGGCGACTGACCTACTGGGCGGATGGGTGTGAGAACGGGTCGGGGCCTGATGTCGTTTCTCTCCTGCCGACGCCACGTCCCCAATGGAATCCAAGAACCACGCCTCGGATGATCGCACCGAGCACGGCCAACCCAGCAGCCATGAGTCGCCGGCCGTTCACGATCCCACATCCTCCTTGCAGGATGAACGTCCGAATCAACAGTACCGATGTGCAGGTCATCGGTGCCTGCTTCGTCGGGACCGCGCGGTAGGGTGGGGCCTCGTTCGCTTGGTTCGTGAAGGGAAGCCCGAGTTGTCGGATCAGTTCGTCCATCTGCACTGCCACACAGAGTTCTCGATGCTGGACGGTGCCGCCCGGATCAAGGACCTCTTCGAGGGCGCGGACCGCATGGGAATGCCCGCGATCGCGATGACGGACCACGGCAACCTTTTCGGCGCATACGAGTTCTACAAAGCCTCGAAGGACTACAACGTCAAGCCCATCATCGGGCTCGAGGCGTATCTGACACCCCGCACTCACCGCTCAGAGCGCAAACGGGTGCAGTTCGGCGACGGCACCGGCGACGACGTCTCGGCACGGGGTGCCTACACCCATATGACGATGCTGGCGGGCAGCCCCGAGGGCATGCACAACCTCTTTCGCCTGAGTTCGCGAAGCTCCCTGGAAGGCTTCTTCTACAAGCCCCGCGCAGACCGGGAACTCCTCAATCAGTACAGCAAAGGCCTCATCGGGATGACGGGCTGCCCATCAGGAGAGGTTCAGACGTTCCTGAGGCTTGGCCAGTATGACAACGCGGTCGCGGCGGCTGCCGAGTTCCGCGACATCTTCGGTGCCGGAAACTACTACGTGGAGCTGATGGATCACGATCTGGGAATCGAGCAGCGCATCCGTGGCGACCTGCTGCGGCTGGCCAAGGATCTCAGCCTGCCGTTGGTGGCCACCAATGACC